>DFBT01000119.1 GCA_002366725.1 Caldifarciminota bacterium UBA3073 | reverse complement strand
AACGATGTCCTTGACCTTATCAGTTATTATCTAACGGGGTGAACCGCCCCACCCAATCGTTCGGCTGAGCTCGCGACGAAGCCTTAACTCAGAAACTGTTTTTCATCGAATGCCTTTCCATTCTTGAGCATGTAGTAGACGGCAACGGCAAATTTGTGGGCGATGATACTCTTTGCTTTTCCTTTGCCGTGTTTTGACTGTAATTTCTCATAGTACCTCTTTATTCTCGGCGACTCTTTCTGAGCATGGATGATGATCTCGCTGAACGCCCACTTGAGATGCGGGTTACCTATTTTGTTGTTCCCATCTCCAGTGGATTTACCGTTTGAAGTTCTTTCACATTCCTGCCTGCCGGCAGGCAGGTAACCAGACGAGAGTAGGATGAGAATTTCTGTGCCGATGGGAATCGCTTGATCGTGTGTATCTCATAAAGAATCGTAAGTGCTATCATTTCTCCGATTCCGGGTGCGGTCATCAGAATAGATAGGGCATTGCGATCATGATGTTTGGCTTGAGCGTATATCTCTTTTTCGATCTTGTATATAATGGCGTCCAGTGCATTAATCATATCGATATCACAGTCAACAGACATAGACAAATCAGGATGGGAAAAGAACTTGCTCAAGTCCCTTCTGGATTCTTTCTTTTTGACATCGGAACCACTGATACCACCTATAGCCTGTCCATACGGATGCTGTGCATTGACTGAAGGTATTCTGGATATGGGTATATCCTTCTGCCCTCAGAGCAACAAAGCGGTGTCTTCTTCTTAAGAGGTCTCTTGTTGCTCGCATTTCCCTTGGGTAGGGATAAGCCAGTGGAAAGAGGTTGCATCTTAGAAGATCTGCGATTGTTTTTGAATCTATTCGGTCGTTCTTTTTCTTTCCACCGTGGATGGCTTTCATGTACAGAGCATGACCGAGGAAGAAGGGTATACCCACTTCCTTACATCCATCTGCGAGCCAGTACCAGTTAAATGTCGACTCGACACCAACGGCGATACTCTCTTGATACGGCTTTATAATTTGCGAAAAGAGAGCAAAATCGTTTGGTATGTTTCTGTGGAAAACGACTTCTCCTTTGGCGTTCATTATGCAGCCATACATAGTCTTGGCATGGAGGTCTACCCCGCAGTAGAACTCCTTCAGGATGCTAGCGAATTCCATAATACCTCCTTTCTGATTTTTGAACTTGATAAAACCGGGATTGTGTTATATAATTATACAACACAAATTGATTCCATGCAAGAGATTATTTCTAACGCCTTTTAATTATTATCACAGCATATACGGCTCACTGTGTTCGCCCAAATTTCGGCTGCGCCGAAACTTCGTATATGCTGAGAACGATAGCCAAAATGACGCTTCGCTTGGACGCCTCTCAAGTTAATGAATGTTTAGTTGGGAGTATGGCAAGGGGGAGAAAGTTACGGTATGATTGAAATAAATGGCGGCGTTCACATTTTGGCTATCGGGATGCGGATGAGCGAGGCTTCAGCCTGAGTAAAGGCTCATCTGCCTCTTGAGGGTAGTTAAGCTGTCGAAGCGTCACATCGGCTATCTCGCGGATGAACAGCTGAAGCCAAAATGCCCCTTCGGGGCACTTCGCTCATCCGCCATCCCGTTATATAAAACTCCGAACCCCGCCTCAAAAAGTAAGATTTTATATAATCTAATATAAATTATGAAAGGAGGAGACAATATGAAAGAGGAAACAAAAATTTACGAACGAGGATTAGAAGAATATCCTAAATCAGAAATATTATGGCAGAATATAATCATAATTCTAATCTTTGCTATTGCTTTTTGGGGAATGTACTCCATCCAAATTTCAGGAATTCCTATTTTGTCGTTGATATATTTGGGTTATGTAATAGTTGTGCTTGTTTTTGTTTTAAGAAAACACTTGTGCACATCTTGCTATTATTACGATAAATGGTGCACAGTCGGTTGGGGAAAACTGGCAAGTCGCTTGTTCAAAAAGAACTCTGGAAATTTTGAATTAGGAGGAAAAATTGCAGGAATTTTCTGGCCATCGGTAATGATTATACCTGTATTGGCAATGGCAATTTCATTAATTCTAAATTTTTCAACTACTGTTCTTATTTTATTGATAGCTTTTCTTGTCTTGAATGCAGCAAATTTTTCTCGTCGTAAAAAATCCTGTGGGAGATGCAAGATGAGATTTATTTGTCCTGGAAGTGCCGCAAAAAAGATGTAATTATGGTATATGGCGGGTTCGGAACTCTGCGTCGCTTCGCTCCTTGCCTCGCCTTCGGCTCGGTCATATAAAACATATTAAATGCGATTTGTCCCCGCCCATATCCATGCGGATCTCATGTCCATCTCAAGATCCGTAGGGACAGGATTCTGCGAACGAGTCTGTGACCTGAGGACGGGTCGTATGACCAAAGGCGGGATTTCCACTTCGTTACGACAAGAAAAAAATGTTCCCTACCTGCCTGTCCATATCCCTACGGATCCTGTGGACGGATCCGTAGGGATCGGCAGACAGGTAATTATTATCAGAGTATGTCTGGTTCGGGCTACGCCCTCACCCAAATTCCTCGCTTCGCTCGGAACTTCAGATATACTCGCAACATTACACGCAATTCAAAAAATATTTTTCTTTATTATTGGAGTTTGATAGGTTTTTAAAAAGGAATAAATTTGATTTTTTCTTTATTGTTTTAAGAGGGGGATAAAGAGTTTATGACTGATTCATTCTTCCGCACTCAAAAAAACAATTTTTATAAGTTAATTTAAATTAACATAATTATGAACAAACAAAATTCTTACGCGTCAGCTAATAAAGAATGGTGGGAAAAGATGGTTAAAGAAGATTGTGGTTTTACCCGTCCTTGGTTAAATCTGAATCCGGCTATTGTTCAAAAATATGCCAAAGGTCAGCTGAAGGATGTTCCCAAGCCGCTAGACGAGATATTCCCCTCCAGTATACTCGCCGATGTTAAAGACAAAGATGTATTATGCCTTGCATCAGGCGGTGGTCAACAATCAGCAATATTCGGCCTCCTTGGTGCTAGAGTGACAGTTGTGGACATTGCAGACGGTCAATTGATAAATGACAAAAAAGCGGCCGATCATTATGGATACAATGTCACAACAATCCAAGCGGATATGAGTGATCTCTCTGCCCTTAAAGACAACTCTTTTGACCTTGTATATCAAGCACCCTCAATGGGTTATATACCTGACGTAAAAAAAGTATATTCAGAGGTTGCACGTATTCTTAGATCTGGAGGATTATATCGAGCAGATGCTCAAAACCCTCTTTCCCAATTTGTTGATGAATCATCTTGGGACGGCAAAGGATATCGTATATCCGTGCCATATGCAGTGAAGGAGAGAAAAAAAACCGAAGACAAAAACGCTATCGAATTCCGTCATTATTTAGATGAGACCTTTAATGGACTTCTTGAGTGCGGATTTATAATTGAACACGTACAAGAAGCACCTGGTGACCTTTATCAAGACGGTCAATCTGAACCGGGCAGTTGGTTACATTCTTTACTTTACATACCTGAGCTTTTCGTCATTCTAGCAAGAAAGAAGTAAAAGGAATTTTAAAAAATGGAATTCACCCCTAACCCCTCTTTCATTTTCCAAAATGAAAAAATCAAATTTATGTTTAATAAATATGGGGTCAGGTCTTTAATTTTAAATTTTTCCTTTCGACATATTCTGAAGAATATAATGAAGCTATGGCAATTGAGAATCAAGTTTCTGGATAGTTCATCGCCCGAAAAATCACACCACATTATCTCTTAGAGCACTGGAAGAGATTTTCGATGCAGGCTATTTCAATCCACCAATCACTGGAAAAAGTCAGAAAATATATAGCAAGAATCCTGCCTTGAAGGGATGCTTGAAAATTTAAAATTAAAGACCTGACCCCGAAATCATGTCCCTCCTCACCTGTCCATACAGATCTGTAAGGAACGATAGACAGGCAAAAAAAACGGCGGACAAGAAAAGGTTGACAAATCCAAAATTTTGGTATATAATTATACAACAGAAAAGGAGGTTTTTTGAAAACATTAATTATTTATGAGTCAGTACATCACGGTAATACAGAAAAAATTGCCAAAGTAATTGCAAATGTTCTTGAGGCAAAATTAGTGAGACCAAAAGAGTTAGATATAAATACCGTTGCAGAATGTGATTTGATTGGTTTTGGTTCGGGCATTTACATGGGTAGACATCATAAAAGTTTATTAAATATCGTTGATAAACTATCCTCTCAAAAAAACAAAGAGGCATTTATTTTTTCGACAAGCGGCGCAGGGGAAAAGAATATCGATAAAAATCACAAATTAATAAAGGAAAAATTGATGGGAATAGGTTTCACCATCATTGGGGAATTTTCTTGTAAAGGGTTCAGTACCGTTGGACCGTTAAAATTATTCGGTGGAATAAATAAAGGCAGACCCAATGAACATGATTTAGAAAATGCGAGGAAATTTGCCAGCAGTGTAAAATTACATCGAGGAGAATCTATGCAAGGAACTCAACCTGACAATTGTTCAACCTCCTCTTATTAATGTTAACCTATAATTAAGAAATCATGACAATCAAAATCTTTGTCACGGGTGGGACTTTCGATAAGGAGTACAATGAACTCAAGGGAGAACTCTTTTTCAAGGACACTCACCTACTTGAAATGCTGAGACTGGGTCGTTGTAAGCTAAAAGTTGATATCGAAACTTTAATGATGGTCGATAGTTTAAATATGACTGACGCCGATAGAAAAAATATCCTTAAAAACTGCAAAAAAGCAAAAGAAAATAAAATACTAATTATCCATGGCACTGATACAATGGTAGAAACCGCCAAAATTCTCGGCAATTCCATAAAAGATAAAACAATTATTCTAACCGGTGCGATGATACCATACACGTTTGGTAGTTCTGACGGATTATTCAATTTAGGAAGTTCTTTAGCATTTGTCCAAATTTTACTCCCTGGAGTTTATATTTCTATGAATGGCAAGTATTTTCATTGTGATAATGTTAAAAAAAACAGACAGACAGGCGTGTTTGAAGAAATAAAGTAAATAAGCCGTAACCAAATTCAGCCTTACGGCTGGGCTTCAGATGCACTCGGAACTTTAGCCAAAATAATAAGGAGGTGAGTTGCGATGCCGACGATTACGGTAGAGGGACCGCCGATAAAGACTGAGCAGAAGAGGCAGCTGGTAAAAAAACTCACAGATGCCGCAGTTGAAGTATATAGAATCGAGCACATCACCGTGCTCATACGGGAAAATCCGCCCGAGAATGTTGGAATACACGGGCAGTTATTAGCGGATCGGAAAAGGAAATAAAGCTTCAAACTTTCATAATCTAAAGATTGAACCTCATTTATGGAAAAACAGAGGCTGGCTTATACCTACGCTATTATCGCGGTATTATTATGGTCAACCGTTGCCTCTGCCTTCAAAATTTCGTTGAGATATTTAGATTCTCTCCAGCTATTATTTTTTGCCTCAATTACCTCGGTCGTAATTCTTTTCATTATTTTACTGATCCAAAAAAAGTTTGCCTTATTTAAAAAATATTCCAAAAAAGACTATTTGCACTCCGCACTACTTGCTTTTCTAAATCCTTTTCTTTACTATGTAGTTCTATTTAAGGCTTACTCCTTGCTCCCCGCACAGGAAGCTCAGCCACTAAATTATACCTGGCCGATAATGCTCGTTTTATTATCCATTCCCCTACTTAAACAGAAAATAAAATTCAAAAGCATTCTCGCGATCACCATCAGTTTTGTTGGAGTAATTATAATCGGTACGAGGGGCAATTTGACTTCACTAAAATTCTCCAATCCCCAGGGCGTTCTACTGGCTGTGGGTTCTTCGGTAATCTGGGCTCTGTTCTGGATTTATAATATGAAAGACAAGAGAGACGAGACGGCAAAATTATTCTTAAATTTCTTATTCGGCTCCGTTTTTATTTCAATCGCCATCCTGTCATTTTCGAAGATAGTGATACCCCCAATTAATGGACTTTTGAGTTCAATTTATGTCGGTTTATTCGAAATGGGAATTACCTTTTTGGTCTGGCTCAAAGCCTTAAAGCTCTCAAAAACAACGGCAAGGGTGAGTAATCTGATATTTTTAGCTCCATTCATATCGCTGATATTTATTCATCGCATAGTTGGAGAAAAAATACTATTTTCAACGATAGTCGGATTAATCCTCATCGTCACAGGTATAATAACACAGCAGTATAAAATTCGGCTCGATCCGACTCTTAGCAACTCGTAGAGTCCCTCTCAAAACCTTTACAAAAAAAGTCCTTGACATTTCATAAAATTGGTGGTAAACTTACACGAATGAACTGATTTAAAGACATTTACAATCGACAGGTTTTTTTGGATGGGGTTAAAAAGCAAACAGGAAGTTACGGATTAATATGTTAAGCAGAAAGCCCAAAGAGGAATATTGGAAGAGAAGAGACAAGGTTCGGAGGGTCTTGATCGAATGGGGTATCAGAAATGGATTGGTTAGAGATATTAACCGTGAACACTCGGTCGGTGTTTTAGAAAAAATTATCGAGGCAACCCAAAAAAGAAAACCCGAAGAACCGGCGAGATACTTCCTGAATGGTCTCAATTATTCCAGGATAAAACACGGTAGGTCGCCCTTGTCGGTTTCTCTTAAAAATAATAAGAAGTAATGAGGAAGGAGTGGAGATGAGGACGATAGTTGTGAGAAAGTCCAATTTTAAACGATATTTGACCTTTATATTAGCCACGGTGATAATTTTATTCGTCACGCATCATTTGATGGTGTTGCTGCACGAGTGGACTCACGGCACTACGGCATGGATGTTTGGTTGNNTCTGGAGTCTCTGGTCCCCGGTATCTGTTCTAATGGGTGTTGTGGTATTTATTATTTGTAATCCCTCATCGGAGTGGGTTAAACGAGCTGCAAATTCGTATGCCCTTAAGTAATAAAAACAAGTGAACCCTCCGGGAAAGTTGGGCGGGTGCCGGATCGAAAAGGGGGAAACAAGATGAAAGATGATAAGAGAATATCGAACAGGGTTATGCAGATACAAAAGTCGGCGATCCACGAAATGACGAGACTATCAAAGGAAATTGAGGATGTGGCATTTTTGTCCTGGGCGAAACCAACTTCCGATACACCCGAGCACATCAAGGAAGCCGCTATCGCTGCAATAGAGAGCGGACTCGTGGGTGGATATTCTGAAACCTCCGGTCTGCTGCAGTTGCGTACAGAAATTGTTAAGAAACTCAACAGAGACAACAATGTAGATGCCAATGTTGCCCGGATATTGGTCACGGTCGGTGCCATTGAGGGCTTATCCGCCGCGGTAATGGCGCTGATTGACCCCGGCGATGAGGTCATTCTGCCATCTCCAACCTATTCCACACATATTCGTCAGGTTATTATCGCTTCGGGAAAGCCCATTCTTGTCCCACTAATTGAAGAAGACCAATTTGCCCTGAATATCGAGGGTATAAAAAGGGCAATTACCCCGAGGACGAAAGCCATTATGTATTGTTCACCCTCCAATCCAACGGGCACGGTCTTTTCCGAGGAACAGCTCCGTCAATTGGCGAAAATTGCGCTTGAGCACAATCTGATGGTCGTTACGGATGAAGCCTATGAATATTTTGTCTACGATGAACACAAGCATTTCAGTATTGCTTCCATTCCAGAGATGAGGAAAAATGTGGTCAGTTGTTATACATTCACAAAAACATATGCCATGACGGGCTGGAGAATCGGTTATTTGCACGCGGATGAAGAATTGATACCGCAAATCACCAAGGCGCATATTCCCTTTGCGATCTGTGCTCCCGTGGTCTCTCAATATGCGGCTCTCGCCGCCCTGAGAGGCTCTCAGGATTGTGTCACAAAATTCAGGCAACACTATCTTTCTGCTCGAAATCTAATGTGCGAGCGTCTCGATAATCTAAATTCGGTATTTGAATATCAGAAACCGGGCGGTTCTTATCTCATGTTTCCCAGAATATTGGCTCTGGAGGGCAGGACTGATTCGACGGGCTTTTGCAAAAACCTCTTGAGAGAAGCAAGGGTGTCAACAACGCCCGGAATAGCTTTTGGACCCACAGGTGAGGGACATTTAAGGCTCTCGTTCTGTGTCTCCGAAGAAATGATAAACAAGGCGTTCGATAGAATGGAAGCTTATTTCAGCTAAACCACCCTCCTTCCACTACACCATTTCTCAGGGCCTTAATGAAAAAAAGTCCTTGACATTTTATGAAATCCGTGGTAAAATTCAAGCGGGTCTTTACCTTAAAATCCAAAAATTTGTAATGGGTATATAATGCTAAAATCGTATCTGAAGAAAATATTTGAGGTTGCCAATCGTGGAGATGCCAGAGAGGAAAGTTATTACTCCATTCTCGAAGGGTTGTTAATGGAATATATAGATACGGTTGGCAAGAAGAATGTCCGTATAACGACCCTCCCAAAGAAGGCCGAAGCTGGCAATCCCGATTTTAGAATATGGGATGGAAAACAACATATCGTAGGATATATTGAAGCCAAAGCGCCAACGGTAGAAGATTTGAATAGAATAGAATATTCAGAACAATTGAAACGCTATAGGCGTACCTTTCCGAACTTGATATTAACTAACTTTTTTGAATTCAGACTTTATCGGAATGGCGTTTTGATGGACAAAGTTCTCATCGGAAGGCCTTATGTTGTTCATAAGCTTAAAACCACTCCACCGGTTGAAAAAAAACCTGATTTCCTTGAACTTCTTGAGAAATTCTTCTCCTTCTCCCTACCAAAAGTCTATAACGCTAAAACTCTTGCATTAGAATTAGCAAAGAGAACACGCTTTTTGAGAGATGAGGTAGTTTCAGAGGAATTGAAAGAAGAAGAGACGAAAGGAAAGGGCTTTGTTTTGGGTTTCTATGAGGCTTTCAGGAAGTTTCTCATAAGTGGTCTCTCAAAAGAGGGCTTTGCCGACCTTTATTCACAAACTATCACATACGGACTTTTCGCCGCCCGTACCCGCACAGAGAATGGATTTAACAGAAAACTTGCCTACGATAGTATCCCGCACACTATCGGGATTTTACGAGATGTTTTCAGGTTCATTTCACTTGAAGACTTACCACCACAGATGGAATGGATTATCGATGATATTTCGGAAGTATTGGCAGTTACTGATGCGAAAAATATCCTTCATGAGTATTTCCATGAAGGCAAGGGTAAAGACCCAATTGTCCATTTTTACGAAACCTTTTTGGCGGAATACGACCCGAAAACAAGAAAAGGGAGAGGCGTTTATTATACTCCAGAACCTGTAGTTTCTTATATAGTCCGTTCTTTACATAATATTTTGAAAGAGCATTTTAATAGAGCAGATGGATTTGCAAGTGATATGGTTACAGTCTTAGACCCTGCAGCAGGAACGCTAACCTTTTTAGCTGATGCAGCTAAACTCGCCGTAGAAGAATTTGTTTCTAAATATGGAGAAGGAGGAAAGGAAAAATTCATTAAAGAGTATATCCTCAAAAACTTCTATGCCTTTGAACTGATGATGGCGCCCTATGCCGTTGGTCATCTGAAGATGTCCTTTCTCCTGGAAGAACTTGGCTATAAACTTCAAAAGGATGACAGATTCAAGCTCTACCTGACAAACACCTTGGAGATGGAAGAACTTGCCCAAACCGAACTTCCCGGTATGGCTTCGCTTTCTGAGGAATCTCATCTGGCGGGCAAGGTCAAAAAAGAACAGCCAATTTTGGTGATACTCGGCAATCCACCTTATCATGGTTCATCGGCAAATTTAAGTGAGAAAGAAATGGTTATAAAAGAAGGGCAAAGATATGTAACTCACTATACAATTCAAAAAGATAATGGTTACTACAAATTAGTCGCACAAGATAAAAAGGCAAACCGAGGGATAAGGATAAAGCAAAAAACTTGGATTGGTGAGTTAATAGAATACTATAAGATAATAGATGGTCAGTGGCTTAAAGAAAGAAATCCCAAATGGCTCCAAGATGATTATGTCAAATTCATTCGCTTTGCCCAGTGGAAGATTAACCAGGCAGGCGAAGGAGTTTTGGGTTTTATCACAAATCACAGCTATCTTGATAATCCGACATTCAGAGGTATGCGGCAATCCCTGATGAACACTTTCAACGAAATTTATGTTCTGGACCTACACGGCAACAGCCTGAAAAGGGAGAAATGCCCTGACGGTTCAAAAGACGAAAATGTTTTTGATATACAGCAGGGAGTAACCATTGGCATTTTTATAAAAAAGCAGGAGAAGAAAGATAAGCCATCATTTTCCATATATCGCCCATCACCTCAAAAGAAATTATTTGTCAAAGAAAGCATTGAAGAAGAGACTGAAGAGAATGCAAAAAAGCATGAATGCAATGTTTATCACTCAGAGGTATGGGGAATACGAGAGAATAAGAATGAGTGGTTACTTGAGAACGATATAAAAAAGACAAAATGGCAGAAGTTATCTCCAAAATCTGATTTCTATCTTTTTATACCCAGAGATGAAAGGCTCTTGGAAAGTTATGAGAAATACCCTAAAATAACCAAGGTGTTCCCAATAAATAGTGTTGGTATTGTAACTTCGAGAGACACATTCGTGATAAAGTCTGATAGGGAGGCACTTAAACGAAATATCAGAATGTTTCGAGATGAAAAAATGCCAGACGAACTTGTTAGACGGACATTCAACTTGAAGGATAAATCAAACTGGAAATTGAGTGATGCACGAGAGAAAATACAAAAAGATAAAAATTGGGATAAATCAATTACACCTATTTTATACAGACCTTTCGATGTTAAATGGATTTTTTATCATGATGCAGTTATTGAACGTTCTCGCAAAGAGGTCATGCGCCATATGATGCAAGAGAATTTGGGGTTATTAACTTGCCGTCAGCAAAATAAAGTTGGATTTTATCATACTTTAGTTTGCGACACTATTGTTGAATCCTGTGTTGTATCCAATAAGACCAGAGAAATAAATTACCTTTTCCCTCTCTATCTCTACCAAGAAAAAGATGGTTCTAAAAAACGGTCTATAAGAAGTACTGTGATGTTGTTTGAATCACAGGCAGATTATAAGGTAAAGATGCCAAATCTCTCCTTAGCATTAGTTGAGCAATTAACGAAGGCTTTTAAGGAAACGCTCTCTCCTGAACAAATTCTCTTTTACATCTACGCTGTGCTTTATTCCAATACCTATCGCACAAAATACGCCGAGTTCCTGAAAATAGATTTTCCAAGGATTCCTTTTACGAGAGATTACAAAATATTTAACAAGATGGCTGATTATGGGAAAAGGCTCGTTGATTTGCATCTTTTAAAATCAACGGAACTTGACCCGCCCATTGCTAAATTCCAAGGTGAGGGTGGTGACAGAGTCGAAAAATTAAGATATGATGAAAAACAAAAGTGCGTTTATATAAACCAGGCACAGTATTTTAAAGGGATTACAGCAGACATCTGGGAGTATCAAATTGGTGGTTATCAGGTGTGTTCCAAATGGTTGAAAGACAGAAAAGGAAGGAGCCTTTCCCTTGAGGATATAAAGCATTACTGCAAGATAGTGACATCACTTCAAAAAACAATCGTAATTCAGAAAACGATCGACAATATTTATTCCAAGGTGGAAAAGGAGACCACCCCAGATTTACAAATAGGAAATGATAGAGTAGTGATAGAGTAGAGGAACTTGAGTGTCTTTTGATTATTATCCCAGCATATACGCCGCTTTAACCTTTGGGGAATTGGCTTTGACAACTCCACAAACACGCAATTTACAATAGGCTTACAAACACAAGTTAATAGCTGTCTGTACTTTACTTCGCACATACCGCTGATTCGGAGGGATACCCAAACTTGCGTTTGGATGTAAAAAGTTATATGAAATTGCTCGCAATATAAGGGAATGCAGAAGGAGGTAAGATGTATAGGTATATGCTCTGTATCGGTATTTGCGTTTTTATATGGATTATTAACATAAGATGGATAATACATGCGGTAAAAGAGCACATAACCAGTGAAGTTTATATCCATACGGGCTTAAGCATCTTTTTCACTTTGTTAATGCTCGGTATATTTAAATTATGGACGCAATTTGATATCTTGTGGTTACAAATCATCGGTCTCATTCTCTATGTCCCCTCCGCTATTTTAGTTTTCGGTTCGATGTTCGGACTGAAGCATAAGGGTAAACCGGATACTTCCGATCCCACTGCCACCACTACTTTAGTCGATACCGGCGTGTACCGCATCGTTCGTCAACCAATGACCCTGGGGATGGCAATATGGTCTATTGCCCTGATTTTAGTTTTTCAGTCAATTCTTTCAGTAATTTTGGGTATATTATCATTTTTCTGTTTTTGGATGTCAGCCAGAAAAGAGGTCGAGTACAATACAAGGAAATTCGGAGATGAATACAGGGAATATATGAAGAGAGTTCCCATGTGGAATGTCTTCAAAAGAATAAGAATGCGTTAAGAAACCACAAGATTACACGAGATTATCACAAGATATTTAAAAATAAAGACCTTATGCACAGCATCCGTATGGACAAAAATTAAATGCTTTTCACCCAAAAGACGAAAACCCGTATTCCTGAAACTTCTTGAATAATCTGTGCCTCTCTGTGTCCATCTGTGGTTAATGCATTTTCTGGGATTATGTGAGAGGGGAAAATGAAGATTAATACCAAAAATCTGGGAGATGGGATGACCGCATCCCTTCCATCGGGCGAGGTTATATTCAAACTTGATTCATGCAAAGATAATCCTATTCTTAGACCAAGAGATATTGGTCTTACCTGGCAAGAAGATGGAGTGAAAAAGGTTGGAGCGGTGTTCAATGGTGGTGGGGAAGTATTTAATGAGAGGGTTATACTTGCTCCGAGATGCCACAAGAACTACAGAGAGGGAAAATTTGTCGACGAGAGAACTGGGACTGAGAGAAAATGCCTTGAGAACTACATATCCGAAATATGGTTGTTTGAGAGTGAGAATGGGATGCACTTCAAACGGTTGAACACTACAATGATAAGGGGAGATGGAACATCACATAAGGACTTCGTATACGGCATCGAGGATATAAGGATAGTAAGATATGAGGATATGTATCTACTCGTGGGTTGTGGGAAAGTGGCACCACCGTTCCAGGGCAAGAATGCCGACAGGATAGCGATACACTCAACAAAGGATTTTGTAGATATTTCATACCACGGCATGGTGGATGCCTTTGATTCCAGAAATGCCATTCCCTTTCCCGAATACATCGGTGGAAAACTCTACATATTCTTGAGGATGTATCCAAATATACAGATCGCTCCGCTTGTGGGAGGCGTTGAACAACTCCTCTTCCCCGTAAAACACAGAGAATACTGGGAAGGGATATATACGAATAGAGATAAACATCGCCTCTTTCATGTGGGAAACTTCCCACACGAGAGGGAGAAGATCGGTCCGGGGACTCAGCCTATCAAGACCGAAAGGGGATGGCTCTTCATATACCATGCGGTTGGGGAGATAGGAGGGGAACTCTCAACCTCCTACGGGGTGGAGACGCCGATAAAGAGGGGATATTCTATATGCGCCGCCCTTCTTGATACAGACAACCCGAGAAGGGTACTGTGTCGTACGAGAAAACCCATATATATTCCCAATGCCCCGTACGAGTTATTCGGAAACGAGGAATATCCCGTTGATGTACCCTATGTGGTATTTCCCACGGGTGCCGTTGTTTGTGGGGAGAAACTTCTCATATATGCGGGAGTGGGTGACAAATACGAGATTCTCTTATCCTGTAACATAAACAAACTCGTGGAGTATCTGTGGAAATACTGCAGGAGTTGAAAATTGGACGCAGATTAACACAGGTTCTTCAAATTAAATTAGGGAAAAAGAATCCTTAGCAGGAATTGAGGGTGCATATAAGAGAAAAAAATATAAAGGCAAAAAATCTGAAAGAATTCTTTATCTCTTGAAAGTCTCTTACAAGTCCCTGTTAAAATTTCCAAGGAGAAGAGAAAAAATAAAAAACCCGGCAGTTACCTACTCTCCCATGCCGTTACCAGCACAGTACCATCGGCCTTCTGGGGCTTAACTTCTCTGTTCGGAATGGGAAGAGGTGTTTCCCCCAGGGTATAACCACCGGGCATTTTAAATATCAAAGTGTAAAAATCTTATTAGCTAAAGGGGCTGCTTCGCGGGACCAATTTTAAGGTGCTCTAAGGCACAAATGAGTTTCTCTCCGAAGCATCCCCTTTACTAAATTAGAAAATGGATTGGTAGGAGTAAGATAAGCCACACGGCTTATTAGTACCGCTCGGCTGAATCCATTACTGGACTTACACCTGCGGCCTATCCTCCACACCTATAAATAGGTGCAGAGCGGGCATACGCCCGACCTTGTCATCTGCAAGGTGCCTTCAGGGAGATAGCTCGTTAGTTTGTCCAACTACTAACAAACTAATCTCACGTGAGATCTAATCTTGGGGTGGGCTTCCCACTTAGATGCCTTCAGCGGTTATCCCTTCCGAACATAGCTACCCAGCGATGCAGCTGGCGCCACAACTGGTACACTAGAGGTTCGTCCATCCCGGTCTTCTCATACTAGGGACAGCTCCCCTCAAATCTCCTACGCCCGCGACGGATATGGACCGAACTGTCTCACGACGTTCTGAACCCAGCTCGCGTACCGCTTTAATGGGCGAACAGACCAACCCTTGGGACCTTCTCCAGCCCCAGGATGCGATGGGCCGACATCGAGGTGCCAAACCGGGCCGTCGATGTGAACTCTTGGGCCCGATTAGCCTGTTATCCCCGGAGTACCTTTTATCCGTAGAGCGATGGCCTTTCCATTCAGAACCACCGGATCACTATGACTTACTTTCGTACCTACTCGACGTGTCTGTCTCGCAGTTAAGCTGGCTTCTACCATTACACTAACCGTACGATGTCCGACCGTACTTAGCCAACCTTCGTGCTCCTCCGTTACTCTTT
>DFBT01000103.1 GCA_002366725.1 Caldifarciminota bacterium UBA3073 | reverse complement strand
CAACTAATTCGGACATGAACCATATTTTATAACAAAAGTTGGTGAAAGTCAAGGAAAAATTTTGGAAAAGAAGACGAAGGATAAATATCACCTATCATGCGATGGCGCATACGATACCGAGAACTTCTTTTACACCCCCTTTGAGCAGCGTCCGCGCGCACTCATTTAAGGTTGCACCCGTGGTCATGACATCGTCTACAAGAAGTACCGTTTTATCCTTGATGAGTTCTGCCGTTCGCTTGTTCACCGCAAAGGCATCCTTCACATTTTTTTGTCTCTTCTCCGATGGTAGTTTTGTCTGGGAGGGCGTTGCCCTCATGCGGATGAGTGCGTTGGAAATGAGAGGTAAGTTTAATTCGGCCGATAGTTTTTCCCCGAGTAGCTCTGCCTGGTTATAACCCCTTTCTCTCTTTCTCGTCCTGTGTAGGGGAACGGGTACTATTATCTCACAATTTGTGTATGTGTCTTCTTTGGAGATCACCCGTGTCATGAGTTTGCCGAGGGTTTTAGCGGTCCCTCTCTTCCCGTTATACTTCAGCAGGATAATCAGATTTTCTGTAATTCCATCGTAGGGAGATGCCCCCCGTATGTAAGAACAGGGATGCTGCTCTGTTATGCAGGTATGGCAAACTTTAATATCGGGGCTCGGAAGTGGTCTTCCACATCTTTCGCAATAAGGTAGGGCTATCAGTCTCGTGCGTGAGTAACAGTCATTACATATAATATTTTCTTCGCTCTTCAGTCTTCTTTTGCATATACAACATAAGGGAGGGAGAATGAGGTCTATCAGGTCTTTAAAAAGATGCATAAGACTTAGAACTCCACACCGACCTGGAAATGCGGCGTCCATCCCTTCTCTCCGTGTGCAAAATCAAATCCCAGAAGACCCATCATTGGTATTTCCATTCTTATGCCAAATCCTACACCCCTTTTCAGGTCATGCAGATTTATCTCATCGAGATTATTCCAGGTATTACCCATATCCATGAAGACTATAGGATACATATTCTGTTCAAAGGCGATTTTTGCCTCCACAGTAAACAGGAGCGCGTATCTACCACCCGAGAATTTGCCTCCCTCAAGAGTGCCTATTGATAGGTCCGGATATCCCCTTATCCCCCAGGAGCCCACACCGCCAAGTATGAATCGTTCATATGTGGGGGCATTTTTTGGGCTGAGCATGCCGAATTTGCCCCTGATGAGGGTGGCAAAATTAAGGGGTAGACGATTATAAATATGTGATTCGAGAATGTACTTTTGAAATCTGACACCACCTCCGAGACCCGATATTTCCATGCTCATGGAGTTTTTTGAGCCCTCCTTCGGATTCATAAAATTATCCCGTGAATCCCTTTTAAGTCCGAGTGTAATAGCACTTTTCCATCTTTCACCGGCTTGATCTATCAATGACTGTGGTGCAGAGCTGTCCGCTTGAATAAAGACATTTTCAATATTATAGCTGATGTATCCATTTGTGTAGGCAAGTCTCGGTATCGGTCTCATCATGTCAATCTTTCCGCCCTTTCTCTTTTCGGTGAAGCTCAGCTTTTTCATCTCCAGATTAAATATATTAGATCCCACGGACAGGGGGGTATCGAAGAGCCATGGTTCTCTGAGACCAAGTTCATAGTTCGAGTATTTGCCTCCTTTGTCTCCCCTGATATAAAGAAGTTCACCGAGTCCCCTGAGATTCGGGATGGATATACTTACATTTCCCGTGAAATTTGTTTCTGCAGAGTATCCAACGCCCACCGAGAACTGCCCAGCCTGTTTCTCCTCTATATTGAATGTGAGGTCTATATCGCCACTGTCACTTGCCACCCTCGTGCCGAGTGTCAGATTGGAGAAAAAACCGAGATTGTAGACCTTTCTCTGAGAGCGTATGAGTTCACTTCTTCGCAGTATATCACCAGGGAAAAGCGTAAGCTCCCTTCGTATGACCTTCTCGTGGGTTTTGGTGTTGTCCTTGACACGAATATAATTAACCCTCGCGGGATTTCCCTCTTCGATGTTATAGGTGATATTCACGATAGAATCGTTTAACTCTTCCTCTCTATTTACCTGGAGATATAGGTATCCCAGATCTCCATAGGCTTCATACAGATTCTGACTGCTTTCATGCAATTTCTTGACATCGTATACTTCGTCCCTTTTGAATTTTATGTATTTATACAGTTTTTCGTTGGGTATGACCTCACCGCCCGAAAAACTAATATCGCCGAAATACAATTTCTTTCCCTCATCTATCGTTATCCCGATCTTTACCCAGTTGCCGTTTAGTTGGATGAACTCTATATTCTCTATCTCGGCATATGGAAACCCCCGTTCCGCATAAAATTGCTTTATACTCTCTTTGTCTTTCTCAAACTTATCGGCATCGAATATTGCCTTTCTGTACCATGTTTTTTCCCTGTTTTGCATTGCCTTTTCTATTGCCTCATCGGAAAATGCCTTATTTCCGATAATTTCTATTTCTCTTATCCTCAGGTTCACTTTTTCTGTAATAAAGTATTTTATTCTCATTCCGTTTTCTGTCATCTCCGTTTTGGGTTCAACCTCCACGAGAAAATGACCTTTATCCCTGTACTCCTTGAGGATATTTACCTTGCCGTTAAATATCTGTCTATCCGAGGCTATATTCCCCTCATTTATACCGCACACCTCCTTCATTTTTTTGTCCTTTATCTTCTTATTGCCAATAAATTCGATCTCACTCACCCTCGGATACTCCTCAACCTCGATTATGACCTTCGCCCCACCGCCCTTTCGTTCGGTATCTATCGCGACATCGCTGAAGAGCCCGAGGGCATACAGTTTCTTTATGGCATCTCTCGTACAACTGGGAGTGAGCTCTTTGCCCACGGCGAGCCCAGAGGCGGCAGTTATCAGCGTCTTGTCCACAAGTTTATTCCCGTTCACCTCTATGTCGACTATAACCTGTGAGTAGAGTGAAGAGACGAAGAGAAGAATTATGACAAGGAGTTTATTCATCTCATATGGTTTATGGTAAAGGTGAAATTACAAGTCAACCCGCGAAAGCCCTTTTATTGTGAGTTGTCCCCCGTCACGACGGGGGACAACTCCACGGTTACTCGCAGTCGGCTACCTGCAACTTACCGCCGTAATTCAAACAAAAAAGGGATTTTCAAATAGGTACCGAGTTGGTGCCCTGGAACTATTCCTTACCCTTTCCCATAATTTCCAGGAACGGTTTTATCAGATCGATCGGAACGGGAAATATGATCGTCGAGTTCTTCTCTGCCGCTATCTCGGAGAGCGTTCCAAGAAATCGCAGTTGCAGTGCCGACGGCGACTCGGCAAGTACCCTGGAGGCGTCTTTCAGCTTCTCAGATGCCTCGAATTCACCCTGTGCGTGTATGACCTTCGCCCTTCTCTCCCTCTCCGCCTCTGCCTGGCGCGCCATTGCCCTCTGCATACTTTCTGGAAGATCCACATGCTTCATCTCGACCATAGATACCTTTATACCCCAGGGGTCGGTCTGTTCGTCTATTATCTGCTGCAGTTGCTTATTTATGCCCTCTCTCTCTGAAAGTAACTGGTCGAGTTGAGAGTCCCCGAGTACGCTTCGCAGTGTGGTCTGTGCGATTTGAGATGTGGCGTAAAGATAATCCTGTACCGCCACGACTGCCTTTGATGGTTCCATGACCCTGAAATAGACGACCGCGTTGACGGATACGGAGACATTATCCTTCGTAATGACATCCTGCGGGGGAACATCCATCGTTATAACCCGTAGAGATATCCTGACCATTCTGTCCACGATGGGGATGAGAAGGATGAGACCGGGTCCCTTCACCCCGATCAATCTACCGAGCCTGAAAATAACCCCTCTTTCATACTCCGCCAATATCCTTATTGCATTTGCAAGGATTATGATGACGAAGAGTGCGATTATAATCCATACACCCAACATAGTACCTCCTTGTTTAAGACCTGGAGTGTTGTGACAATGTCACAACATAAGCATCAACACGGTTGATGCACTCCATAGTTGCAAGCACAAATTCAATTTGTGTCAGCACAAGATTAAAATTTTTCTGCATCCGATTTTCTCCCTTTTCTCGATGCCGATTTGCCGAGTTTTTCATGTATTTTTCGGGCGTCGTCGACATAGCCCTGCCTTTCGTATAATTTTGCCATCGTCTCGGTGACAAACGGTGACTGTAATTCTCCCGCTGTGGACTTTGTCAATTCGTCCCCGGGAAAGAGAAGGGCGACCTCCTTGATTAATTCTCTTGCGGGCTCCCTTTTACCGCACTCTAAGTAAAGTCTTATGATTCGCTTTTTAAGAACGAGGTTGAACGGCTCGAGATGCGCCACCTCGAGGAGTACATCAAGAGCCTTCTCCTTCTCACCCCTCTCATACAGTGCATCGGATAGCAAGAGATGGGGAGAAAGCCAATCTGGATATTTTGAGATTATATTTCTGAGTCTCTCTATCGCCTCGTTATGTCTTTTTGCATTGATCATCCTTTCGGCGATTCTCATCTGGTCTGCAAGATTAGATTTTCTGCCCGTAAGCATAGCAAGGTTTACATTAAACCAAAGAGGTCACAGAGCTCCCAGAGAGCACACAGACTTATTCTACCTTGTTTTTTTCTCATAATCTCTGCGTTCTCTGTGGTGAAAAATTTGCTTGACATTTTTTTGGTTTTATGTTATAATAAGTACAGGCGCCTGTAGCTCAATAGGATAGAGCATCGGATTTCTAATCCGAGGGCTGGGGGTTCGATTCCCTCCAGGCGTATTTTACTCCGCCGTATTCAATTATTTGCGCCCGATACTATTGCCAAACCCGAAGATGTTCCTATTCTCGTTGCACCCGCCTCTATCATATCCGCAGCCTGTTTATATGTCCTTATTCCCCCCGATGCCTTAATTCCTATTCTCTCGCCCACCACAGTTTTCAAAAGTTTTACATCCTCTATGGTTGCTCCGTGTTTCGAAAATCCCGTTGAGGTCTTGACGAAATGGGCGCCCGCTTCCATGACGATCTTTGCCGCTTCGATCTTCTCCCCAGTACTCAGAAGGCAGGTCTCTATAATGACTTTCACGGTAGCTCCCGTCCTCTTCACTATCTCTTTTATTTCATCCATCACGAGATCTGTATTTCCCGATTTCAACGCCCCTATATTCATGACCATGTCGATCTCTTCAGCACCATCCTCCACACATTTGTTCGCCTCGAAAGATTTTACAGTTATATGTGATGAGCCGAGTGGAAAACCGACCACCGAGCATGTCTTTACGCCACTTCCAATTAAGAGTTTGTTTACAAGCGGTACCCAACATGGATTTACACAGCACGATGCGAAATGATATCTTTTGGACTCCCCGCACAGCCTCACTATATCCGCTTCGGTTGCGTCTGGTCTCAGCAGTGTGTGGTCTATGAACGACGCAATATCCATCCACATTTATTATAACATATACTATCTGATTTGTCAAGAAAAAAAATTGGACGCACCTGCCTGTCCATATGGATCCGTAGGGACCGGCAGGCAGGGATTCACCCCGTTAAATAATGTAACGATAAATATCAGAGCATTCTCGAAACAGTTCTATTTAACGGGGTAAACGCAGAAAAACACAGATAAATATAAATCGAGAATCTCTTTAGATCTCTTTCCTGTCAATGTATAGTTTCCCATACGATTAAAGAAAAAAATAAGCCACGATCAGGAACTAAACTCCGGTATCTCCTCGTGGGGAAGGTTGAAATATCCTCTTATGTACGCATGTATACGCCGACTCGCCTTACCATCACCGTAAGGATTTTTCTTGCCGGACATAGATTCATAGAGTGCCCGGTTTCTCAGTAATCTTGATACCGATTCCACGATTCTCTCTCTGTTTGTGCCCACCAGGATTGCCGTGCCCGCTTCTATTCCCTCTGTCCTCTCGGTCACCTTTCTCATCACGAGCACGGGCTTGTTGAGTGAGGGAGCCTCTTCCTGAAGACCACCCGAGTCCGTCAGCACGAGATACGAGTTTGCCATCAGATTGATAAATTCGAGATAGGGAGGAGGGTCTATCAAGCGTATCCTCTCCATATCTTTCAGTGTTTCATTTACGGGCAGCTTCACATTTGGATTGGGATGGACGGGATATACGATTTCCACATCCTCAAAATTCTCAACGATATCCTTTAATGCACGACATACCTCCCTTACTGGTTCTCCAAAATTTTCCCTTCTATGACAGGTTACGAGGATAAGTTTTCGTTTCCCCTCTCTTATGCCCAATCGGTCTGTCTTTGGTTGTTCAATTGCCATGTTTATTGCATCGATCGCCGTGTTTCCCGTCACATATACATTTTTGGTGATTGCCTCTTGCAGGAGGTTCTCCCTTGCCTTCTTTGTGGGCGCAAAGAGGATGGTCGATAGATTATCCGTCAGGATTCTGTTCATTTCTTCGGGGTATGGGTTGTGTTTATCAAAACTCCTCAAACCCGCCTCCACATGGCCAACGGGAATCCCCTCATAGAATGCGGCGAGTGCGGCGATGAATGTGGTGGTGGTATCTCCCTGAACGAGCACCATATCGGGCAGTAAACTTTTATACGCAGTTTTGAACAGTGTGAGTGCCCGTGAGGAGATATGGAAGAGATCCTGACCCTCTATCATTATATTAAAGTCGTAGTCGGGAGATAGCGAGAACACGGAAAGAACCTGGTCGAGCAATCTTCTGTGCTGGGCTGTAGCTAGGAGAGAGGTTTTAAATGACCCGTCATTTTCCATCACTTTCACGAGTGGTGCGAGTTTTATGGCATCGGGTCTTGTGCCGATCACAACAGCTATTTTTGGCATTCGCAGTCTCCCTCGTTCAGGTTTTTGCCGCAACGGGGGCATAATCCCCTGCAATCGGGCGAGCAGAGAGGTTTTATAGGTATTGTAAGGAGAATCGTGTCCCTCACAAGTGGAGTAAGATCTATCTCATCCCCCACATAGTAATATTTCTCTATATCATTTTTTGTGATTTCTATCTGCGCTCCTTCGGTTATATTGGGGATTCCCGGTTCAAATATGCAGTCCACCCTTTCACCAAATTCCTTTGTAATCACCTCAAGGCATCTCACGCAGGTCAATTTGAGCTTGAACGAGACATCCCCCTTTACCCTCACCCTTTTCTTTAATTTCGCGAGGACGAATCTGCATATGGCTATCTCTTCAAGTTCACTTATGTCGACCTCATCCTTTGAGAGGGTGAACTCAAGCTTATCCCCGGTTCGGATTTCGTTAATATTTATGAACATACTTCACGCGTTTCGGTATCTTCATTATATGTGGAGGTTTCCTTTTGAACTCGGTGTCATTGATCCTGAGAAAGATATCTTCAATGAACTCCAGGTCAAAATCCATATGCAAGAGTTTTTTCTTTGGATATTGCAGGTCGATGATGTAATAAAGGAGCTTATCTATTTCATCGTAGGTGTAACCCAATTCTCCCTCATCGGTTTGCCCCTTCCACAGACCCGCAGTTGGGACCTTTTTTATAATTTTTTCAAGTACCCCCATATGGGAAGCCAGCTTTCTTACCTCTGTTTTATAAAGGTCTCCTATCGGGGCTATTGCGCAGGCGGCATCTCCAAACAAGGTGGAATATCCGAGGTTGTATTCGGTCTTATTACCAGTACCTATGACCAGCGCATTTTCCAGGGCAGATATGTCATATAATACGCTCATACGCTCTCTCGCCATCTTGTTACCCCTTCTCACCTTATCCGCCGTGGGAAAGTTTTTAAAATAATCGTCCACCATTGGCGATATATCTATTCTGTAACTTCTCACCCCGAGGCTCTCCAAAACTTCAGTTGCGTCCCTTGTATCCTCTTCTCTCGTAACATCGTAGGGCATAATTACACCTATAGCATTCTTCTTTCCGAGCGATAACGAGAGCAGTGTCACCACCACGGACGAATCGAGTCCGCCCGACACACCCACCACCCCCTTTTTGAATCCCCTCGCCTTTATCTCATCTGCGAGGGACGCCACGAGAAATCTCTTTGTACCTTCCACATCAAATTCTCGCATAAAACCTCCCGAACCGCCTTCTGGTATTGTAAAAAATCTAACCACGGAGAGCACAGAGATTTTGATTCATTAAAGATTTATGAAAGATCTTTATTCCTCCCCTCCCTACCCCGCCAAAGGCGGGGTGAATGACCTCTTATCTTGCCTGTCGGCAGATAGGTAAAACCAATCTCTTTATCCCATCTTTTGAACCACAGGGCACACAGAGAGCCCAGAGCATTTTTGAATTTTGATATGTCATTTTGATACCTGCCTACCGCAGGCAGGTTTGATTTTTGATGTTTAATATTACCTCTGTGACCTCTGTGGTTTCTTCTGTATTTTTTCATATCATTTTTTCCGGGCTGCCCCTTTTTTTCACAAAAAATTCCCTCGCCTCTCCCATAGACGAGACTGTCTTCGAATCGGGAATTGCAGAGAGGAAGAATTTCCCGTAGTATTTCTTCCTTATCCTGGTGTCGAGTATTGCAACCATTCCATAGTCCGTCTTTTTACGGATGAGCCTCCCGAACCCCTGCTTCAGGGTCAAAATAGCCTTCGGTAATTGATAAAAGAGAAATGCATTTCTTCCTTCCTCTCGCAGCCTTTCTATCCTCGCCTCCTCCAGGGGGTCTGTTGGGACATCAAATGGGAGTTTCGTTATTATCACCGATACGAGAGAGTCTCCCGGCACATCTACGCCCTGCCAGAAAGTGGATGCGCCGAGGAGGACAGCCCTCCTTCCGTGTTTAAACCTCTCAAGTAGGATATCCCTTGAGGTGTCCCCCTGCCTCAGAAGGTTGTAATCGGGCAAACGGTGTGATAAATTGTTATATACTTCATCCATAAGTTTATAGGATGTGAAGAGAAGAAATGCACTTCCCCCCGTTATATCGATGAGTTTTTCTGTCTGGTCTGTGATGAAATCCGGGTATCCATCACTTCTTGGGTCCGGTCCGTCCAGCGGGATGTAGAGGATGGAGTTATTCTTATAATCGAACGGCGAGGAAAGGGATATGCTCCTCCCCGATGCAATTCCGAGTTTTTCTTTGAGAAACCGAAAGTCGTTCGGATGTGTTGTCATCGTTGCGGAACACAGTATCATCGGCATGTCTCCATTGAATACACTTGAAGAGAGTGAACGCGATACATCTATGGGGGCACTCTGCAGAGCTATCCAGTTTTTATTGGTCTCAACCCAGTAGACACTGTCCGGGTCTTTCAGCGATATAAAGTGCTCGACGGTTGCCCTCACCGCCGTTACCCTGTCCGAAAGATTGCCGAGTTCCGCCTTCTCCTCTTCGTCCTCGGTTTCGATGTGGGAGAGTGTTTTCGCAAGTTTATTGAGGTTTTTAAATAGGCTGTCTGTCTTTATATTGATCGGTTGTCTTATTCTCGTATTGGGTGAGGGAATTTTTCTCTTTATGGTATCGAAGAGAACCTCACCCGCATCCCGTGTCGATTCGAGGAGAGGCTTTGTCCCCTTTATATTCCTGGTTCTGATCTCCCTCAGAAGATAGGTGAGGGCGTAGTTTGTGATACTTTCTCCGAAATAGGATGTTGCGACATTCTCAAGGTTGTGTGCCTCGTCGAAGATGACCGCTTTGTATCTTGGAAGAATTTTGCCGCCACAGGATAGATTTGCAAAAAAGAGATGATGGTTTGTAACGATGAGCTGCGAGGTGTAGAGTTTACGCCTCGCATATTCGTAATAGCAGTTTTGTCTTTCCCGGCATAATTTGCCGATACAGGTGTTTGGTCCCCGACTGGCATCGTTCCACATCGAAATTTTGCCGTCTTCCTCTGCCTCGCCGCGCAGTCCCGTTCGTGTCGTTTTCTGCCAGAGGATCAATCTCTCCACCTCATTCTGCTGGAAGGGCAGGAACGCCCCCTCCGACAGAAGATTCTTGAATCTTCTCCGACATAGATAATTTTGCCCCCCGAATGCCACATTGGCAACTACTGGAGAACCAAGAACAGATTTTGCGAGGGGAATATCGCTCTGCAGGAGTTGATTCTGGAGGGTTTTGGTATATGTCGATATTATAATCCGCTTACCTTCGTCCAACCACAGTATCGCGGGTATGAGATATGCGAGGGTTTTGCCGATTCCAGTTCCCGCTTCGACTATCAGGATATTATTTTTATCCAACGCCTCCTTCACCCCATATGCCATCTGTAATTGCTCTTCTCGGTTTTCGTAGTCCTTCAGGGTATTTGCGAGGAGGGCATTGAATATATAATTCAGGTCGTACATAATGTGCATTATTATAAACCATAACTGGATAAATGTCAAGGAAAAAAGTCAAAAGTTTAAACCACGAAGGCACGAAGGCACGAAATCCACGAAGTACCGGTTATCGGCTGCATGTAATTAACCGAAGCCACAGACCTTTTCTTGATTTCTAATGTAAAAGGGACTTTAAAGAGACCTCAAAGAGACAAATTGTTCAGATAAAGACTATCACGTAAAGTCGCTATGCTACAACGGGGCAGGCCCCGTTGAATAGCTTCCTGAAGAAATAGTCAAGCATTTCACAGGACAAGTCGCTTCTACGGGGCAGGCAGACAACAGACCAAATGAAGACTGGGAAATATCAATCAGTAGAGTCTATGGTCTCTTGTCTTCGGTCTTATGTCTTAATTGAGTTCTCATACAAGTCTCGTCCAGTCCCTGTTTAAAAAGAAAAGACTTACTGGGATTTAGATACATACAGCGGGCTGGCGTTGACCCATCTGGTGATTTTTTCCTTGACTTTTCCCCACTCTTTTTGTATAATGTTAAATAAGCATTGGTTACACCCCTCTGCTCTGCCCGTGAAAGAGAATCCCAAAAACGGACAGAAAAAAATCAATATGCTGGAAATTATCGCACTTTTCAAAGTGCAATGAACACCCACCCTTTGTGGCAATCCCTGCAAGTGCGTACAAAACGGCAACTTATGCAAATTCATCACATCATAATTGGCTATCCGGGAGTGTAACATTTTTTGCTTTTTTTGGGGGGGTGTTACCACTTTTTTTCTTCTGAAATTTTTTCTCCCAAGTCCTTTCAAAACCACAACTTATAAAAGTTTTTCCAGAAAATTGGTGTCAAAAAAGTGTAACGAATCGTTACACTTTTTGGGGCATTTTGACCACC
>DFBT01000102.1:21277-35565 GCA_002366725.1 Caldifarciminota bacterium UBA3073 | reverse complement strand
AAGGAAGCAGAAGCAAAGTTAATTCAAGGTTTCAATTCCCTGATAATCGGGTCAAGTGTTCTGACCAATAGTCGAGATTACTATTATATTTGACTCTCGCAATCAGTTTCAATCCCCTGATAATCGGGTCAAGTGTTCTGACCCCTATCCAACAGAACATTCTTGCAGACTGAAGCCACCCGAGTTTCAATCCCCTGATAATCGGGTCAAGTGTTCTGACTGATAAAGTATACAGATTGGGTAATAAGGTTTGTAAAAGATGTTTCAATCCCCTGATAATCGGGTCAAGTGTTCTGACCCCACTTGCATATACCCAAGATGGGGTTCGCCTCTTAAGTTTCAATCCCCTGATAATCGGGTCAAGTGTTCTGACAAAAGATGAAATTCTATGGCTATATAATCATTTCTGCAGTTTCAATCCCCTGATAATCGGGTCAAGTGTTCTGACAACTTGTAAGGCAGCCTATATGAAATGCCACCCTTCAAGTTTCAATCCCCTGATAATCGGGTCAAGTGTTCTGACGAAAAAGGACTTATGCCTCGATGAGGAAGGAGAAAAGAAGGTTTCAATCCCCTGATAATCGGGTCAAGTGTTCTGACTGGACTACAGAAGAAAGCAGAAGCAAAGCTAATTCAAGGTTTCAATCCCCTGATAATCGGGTCAAGTGTTCTGACCAATAGTCGAGATTACTATTATATTTGACTCTCGCAATCAGTTTCAATCCCCTGATAATCGGGTCAAGTGTTCTGACCCCTATCCAACAGAACATTCTTGCAGACTGAAGCCACCTGAGTTTCAATCCCCTGATAATCGGGTCAAGTGTTCTGACGAAGCGATGGGATGACACCAAAGGTGAATGGATAAAGGAGGTTTCAATCCCCTGATAATCGGGTCAAGTGTTCTGACACACAGCCTACTTGGCATTTAAAAGACCGCACCGGCATTGCCAGTTTCAATCCCCTGATAATCGGGTCAAGTGTTCTGACAAATTGACATATTGGCTTAAAGGCGATCCCAAACCATAGTTTCAATCCCCTGATAATCGGGTCAAGTGTTCTGACTTTCCCGAAGGCTTCATAGAGCGTTTCTTCTTTTTTTTCGTTTCAATCCCCTGATAATCGGGTCAAGTGTTCTGACAGCGGAGGGGGTAAGTGACTAATTCTTAAGGACTTTTGTGGTGAATAGTGAAAAGTTACTAAAAATATGTTTTGTGAGTACATTATTTACCCCCTCCAACCCTATTTATTTCGTGTAAACTACGACAAAAGAAACAGTTGCGAGATAGCGAAAACCTTCATATCTAAGTTTGCCTTTTCGCCCAAGATTATACAATGTACACTTCCTTGTCCTCTGTCACATGTGCAGTACCATAAACATCAATTTTTTTCTTGCAATCCTTGCATAGCTTGTAGATGCGAAGACTGTCCTCACCTCCGTCAATTGTCTTCAAAAGCCTTTTCACCATCCTCTCTAAAATCTCATTGTCAATTATGCATTCAAAAACACTGTACTGAACTCTCTCTCCGTAGTCTTTCAGGATATTCGCTATCTTAACCCTCCTCCTGTCAGAGGTTATATCATAGCTTACTATGGTAAACATATAGATTCCTACCCCATTGCAAAGGGTTTATAGGCTTCTTCTTCCATCAGTGTTTTTTCCATCTTATGTGCCTGAATATCAAACGATCTTCTGAAAGTTACTTTCGTATCGGTGTTGTGAAGAGTAAACTCACCGGTCAATTTCTTTTCGTAATACACAAAATACTTCTTCCTTGCCTCGTCTGTGAGGAAATACCCACCTTTTTCTGCTACAAAATCTTTCTCCTTCAACACACTGTTATTTACTAAATTCAAGGTGAGGGTGTCCACAATTGGATGTCTGAATTCTTCAACAATATCCAATGCAAGTGATGGTCTTCCGTAACTGATTCCGTGAAAGAAGCCGATGTAAGGGTCAAAGCCAATGGCACTTACCATAGAGAGAATCTCGTTTGTAATCATCGTGTAACCTAAACTCAAGAGGGCATTTATAGGGTCTCGGGGAGGTCGCCTTGTTCGCCGTTCAAACCGGAGCTCTTTTCTAAACATCTTTCCAAAAGCCTTGAAGTATGCAGCCCCCGCCTGCCCTTCAATTCCCATAACTGTTGAGATTCGTTCTTTTCGAGGAAGAGCCCTAAGACATCTATTAATCTCTCTAATAGATTTATCAATATCTACTTCTGGGTGACTTCTTGCATATCTGAGGAGCAGTGTTTTCCCGTTTTTGATTTTTCTTTCGACAATAGTTCTCGATAGGTCAAGTCTAAACTCCTCATCTTTCGCTTTTTCATACTGTTTAACTCGTAAGAACACATTTTTCGATTCGAGCGGAGACAACTTGCCCTTTAACCTACCTCTGACAGAGAGAAAACTTGTTTCGATTCCATTTGCGAGGAGGAAGGCGATAGCCTGGGTGGTGAGTTGTACATTTCCAAAAATGAGGACTCTTTCAATTTTGAATTCAGGCACTTCAAGGAGGACTTCATTTTCCTTTTCCACAATGAGCCTTCTCGAAGTCTTTCTCAGGGTAGAACCCTGTTCTGTGAGATATAAAGTAGCCATAAGACCTTTCCTATTTGAGTTTCATATAAAAATGTCAAAGAACAGATGACGCTATAATTTGATGGTAGGGAAATTTACTTTTTCAATGAAATAATCCAAATCTTGAATCACGGATTTCCCCAATTTCTGTGTAATATTCAACATTTCATCAAATTCAGACTCATTAACCGATTTAAATCCATGTGCAAGGATGGAATTATTTCGTATTTCAAGTAATTTCTTAAGTTTGCTACCTTTTCTGTTCATTTCTTCTACAAAACCAGTACCAATAGGTTCGTTTAAGCCTCTGAGTAATTCATAAGTACTATAAAGACTTAGTTTAACCTTATTATTTTTACTGTCTCGGCATTGTTCATATTTTGACTTCAATGCTGGTGGGAGTCTATCAATGTCAAGGTTATCAGGTTGAGGTACACCTTTCTCATTACTTTTGTAAAGTCCTCTTTTGTTAACTTTATATTGAGCAATATACTCAATGGTACGGTAAAGGCGTGCCACAGCATCGTCGAATTTCTTTTCAAGCCCTCGTCGTTTTGCATTCTCAATTAAATCGGCCAATCTCTCTTTGCAGTAATCATTAGATTTCTCCAGATACAAGGTAGATTTGTTTTCCTCAATCTGTGATTTCACTCCCCAAACAGGCAAAAACTCATTACCTGTAAGACTATCCAGTTTTTCAAATGCTCTCTTTAAGTCAAACTTATCCCAACAAGAATATACCTCAGCCAATGACATAAGGGTTGACAGTTTTCGTTGAAACTCTTTATCGACAAGAAGGGACTTTGCTTCATCAATAATCTTTATACAGGCATCGTATTGAAAGTTATTAAACAATTCTACTGCTCTTTCAAATAACTCATCTGCATTTATACGATTAGGTTCTAATGAGATTAACCTCTCATTACCAGAAATAACTACTCCTCTATTGTTTCTCTTACCACTTACATATACTAAGCTTCCTATTTTTGACTTTATTCCAGCGATTGTTACCCCGGCTGACATTGCCTTGGTACCAGATGTATAATCAATTACTATATCTTCAGGTTTGTATTTTAGGGACTTAACCACTTCTTCTAATTCTTCTACTACCCTTTCTACATCATTAGGGTCGGAAAGCACTATTTCTGAATATTTTTTCCCTTCCAGTATTTTATTTTGCGTAATAATAGGCATTGTCTTTTCTTTACTCTCCTGAGTCACTAAAAATACTATATTCTCTGGATTTTGTTGTCTTATTGAAAAGCATATTCCATGTGCAACTGTAGGGCCTGTGCCTACAGCTATGAGCATTGTTTTAGCCATAAGCTCTCCTATCTCTTTTTTATATCATTACTCCTTCTTCCCTTGCTTGGCAAAATATAGGGAGTGATTTATTCTGGAATTGTTCATACTCAACAGGCAAGGCAGAGATGACAATATCGTTTTTCAGAGAGAGTTCCCATACAATCTGGGCGAATTTTTGTCTTTCTTTGAATGGATTTTTTACTTTTTTTAGCAGAACAAATATATCAATATCAGAATCTTCACTTGCTTCCCCTCTTGCATAAGAACCATATAATACTATTTCAATAAGGTCCTCACCATATATTTCTGTAAGTCTCTCTTTTAACTCTTTTAAGATAGTCTCTATTTTTGCTTTATCCATTACTTTCCTCCACCTTAATCTTCACCCAGCCAAGCACAGGATAATTCCAGTTGCTTGAGAGAATAGTTCGTGAAGTCTTTTTTAACTCTCGCCCTTGTGTTACTTTACCACGAATTTTTCTCCCAAATTTCTCTATAAATTCTCTATACCGGAATTCTTCTGTGTTTTCAAGGAGCATTGCAAGAGTTTTTGCATAAAATCCACCTCCTTGTCCAACTCTGACTAAACACTCATCTGCATTGAGGGGTTCTTTCTTGAGGTTTTGATAAAATGTTTTTACTTTTGGTACAAATCTTCTCTCTATGTGCCTTTCAAAGTAAGTTATTTCTTGGTCAATAAAATCCTTTGAAAATTTACGACAATATTTAATAATACTTTGCTCGTCAATCTTATATTTCATGAGAATCTTTTGCCATTCAGGTTTAGTTTTTATTAACTCATAGAAGAAACTAAGGGAGAAGGAAAAGATGCTTCTTGGCTTTACACATTCATAATAATTTGGAAATCCAAGTATTCTCTTACTTGAGAGTCTTTTTGCGCATTCAATTGAGAGAACATTATCTTCGTTCATATTGGCGTCTGAAACGCTTAAGACTCTTAATATATCTTCTTTGGCATCTAAATTCTTTGGCTGGAAAATTAAGGCATTTATGATATTCGTGGGTTCGTTCCATAACCTTTTAGTAAGTTTGGTTTTCAAGTCTTCGTCATTTTTAAAGATATAATATGCAATTGCTGTTCTAATTGCTCCTTTTATAGAACTTCCTGGAATATATGATTTGTATTTTGAATCTTTGATAAATTCCCATATATTAGCCTTATTACCCTTGTTCATTTCAGTTTCAAGATTTCCTTTTAGGTATTTAGGAATTTCTTCAGTGTATAAGTAATAGCTCTTATCGTTTTTTTGTTCACCTGATAAGATGTCTTTATTAAGAAAAAGTAATCTGGGATTTTGTTTTTCTGCTCTGTCAAGAAAATTCTCTGCAAAATCAGTATTCTCTCTCAATAACTTCTGGAAATTATAGACTATAAGTCTATTATCTTTAATAAAATAGTCTAAAGGTGTTATCTCTTTGCCAGTTCCTATATGGAGTGGAGATAAAATTTCTCCTTTACATTTATGCTTTTTAATCACCATCTCCCACTATCCTTTTTACAATGTAAGCAAATCCGTATTGCTGGACATCAAATTCTTCTTTAACTATAACTATCGGATTCTCACCGTAATATTTATTATCTCCCATTATAGGGAAAGACGAGCCTTCTTTAATCAAAAGAAGTGAATTTTTCCATATATTGGTATAAGGGAAATAGGAAGCTTCTATTTTGCCTTTTTTCCTCATAACTTGAAACCATGAGTGAGTTTGATTCTTTCTGAAATGTCTCCATTCTTTTTCTTTCGGATAGTAAGAAGATAGCGTCAAAAAATCACTTGCATTCTCCGGTTCTTCAAAAAGTGTTTCATCTTCTTTTATTTCAAGGTCAAATTGTCCTTTGCCACTTGTTACATCACCTCCAATTCCTCTGTCAGAATAGAAACTCATAACTGTCTTTAATATTTTTAGTGTATCAGATTCAGCAAATTCGGTCAGTTTTATGAAAAAATAAATACCACAGGATTTCTTAAAAAAGATTTCTTTGTTATAAAAAAGATTTCCTTCAATCGTTCCACTGCTGAGTCTATCTATTGCATTTCTGGAAATATCTAACTCTTTCCAGGGGAAAAGGGAAAACTCATCTCTCTTGAATAAAGCAGAGCCTATTTTGATAAATTCAGAATCCGATTTGTCTTGTGTTGAAAAAGAGTTGTATAAATCTAAGTCTCCCAGTTCATCATTGATAATATCAAAGAAAAGAGACTGGGAGAGAAAAGCGGTTTTTTCAAATTCTTTAAATCTCTCTATTTCTCTTAGAGACTCTGGAGAAACTTGAAGTGGATTAGATATTGGTTTTGGCAAAAGGTGAATTTTTTTCTCATTATTTTCAATATATGGGAAAGAAGAAGAGAGAAGAAAAGGTGGCTTTCCTTTTAAGAATTTATCAAGCATTGTTTTTAATCTCTTCTCATCATAAAGTATCTTCACTCCCCAGCATATTGCTCCAAAGAGTGTATCAGACTGAGGAATAATATCTATAAAGCTACCCTTCGGTTTCAAATAGAATATTGTCATTTATCGTCTGCTCCTTTTTTATTGTTTATAGTGGTTCTCACTGCCTCAATAAAGTTATCCACAGAGAAATCAGAAAGTGGTTTATACTCACCCTTTGGTTCCTCAAGTTGTCCGTTTTCATAGTTTTCTTTTTTTCTCACAATGGGATCTCCTTGAAGGAATATTTTTATCTGTCCAGAACCTCTGCTTCCGCTTCCACCAAGTGCTGAATCTTCAAGTAACCTTAGAGCTTCAAATACATATTTTAGATGCTTTATATCCTTATTATTCTTTTCACCATCAACATCATAAATTCCATAGACAAGTTCAAACTCAAATTCAGAATCTTTAGGAACTCTTTCTATTTCTCTTGGTGTAGCGGCAGATGTGATGCGGTTGATTACATTCTCCGTTTTCCATTCTGCCTTCGGCAGTCCTTTCTCTTTTTGCAGATTATCAAGACTCTCTCTGGTTTCCTCCGTAGGACATGCATCTCTTACGATGAGTCTTGTGGGACCTATTTTCCGCTCATCTTCTGCTGGTGCACCAAAAGAGCGACAGACAGGGCAATCTGAATCTGGACAATGATGCACTTTGTCGACTTCAACCTTCCCCTTTGCCCACTCAAGAAGACTTCGCATTTTTCCCCTTAAAGAAGACCCGGGGATATAAGGATAACCAGTTACAGGGTCCTTAATAATAGGGTTGTCCATTCCGCCTATCTCATACCCCTCTACCATTCCTCCGATGTGTAATCCTGTTTCACACTTTATTTTGCCAGAGATTATCACATTTGCAATAAATTTGTAACTCATCTCCCCCCCTTATTTGGCATGAAAGTAAAAATAACCATACATAGCCTCAATAAAAGTAATAAACTCATTAGTCATTTTTTCTATATTTTCACTCTTGATTACCTTATCAATGCAAGCTTTAAGAAAGCTCTCTAAAAGACAAAAGTTATTATAATCTGTCTTGTCTTTTTTGCCTTTCACTCTGCCTGTATCATAAGCCACTCTGGAAAGAATTAACCTTAGCTGCACTTTAATCTGTTGAGGGCTCAAATCGCTTTCAATCTTTCGCCTCAGACCTTTGATATCATCGAAATACTGCCTCATTTTTGTAGTAGTAACACCCATCAGTTCTCTTCCAATATCTTCTGCTTTTCTCATCACTTCATCATCAACAAAAGTTTTTCCAGCAATGAGGTTCTTGAACTCTTGAATTGCACTCATCTTTTCCTCCTTGTTTTTAATACCGTGTAAGCCACTAAAACTGGAATATGAGAAGAAAGTTTTGGTATCCCTGTCTGGAGTTCAGCAAAAAGTGGATTGGGATTTCCCTCTTCGTCTTCCTTCTCCACATTCCTTTTTAACATATACAAAAATTTTGGTATCCAGAGTAAATCTTGTTCGTTATCTCTGATGTGTTTACGAGATAGTTCCAGTAATCCATAAAGAAATCTTCTTGAAAGTCTTTTCAGTTTTATTGCTTCCACCATTTTGTCGCCCAGATTGATAACTTTCTCGAAGGGTTCCCAGTGAATACCTTTCTCAAAAATTGCCAGTCCATTTTTCCCATCCAATTTTTTAGCCTTATCTTCCAATTTATCACCACTCAAGGTTGCTGCTCTTCCAATGGGAAATTTAGATTTAAAAAGGAATATCCCTCCAGAAATAGATATATCATCGTTTTTGCAGGTATAATCCCTGAATTCATCTTTTATTTTCTGTGCTATTTCTACAATTTCGTTCCACGCACCAACAATAAATAAGTCGTCTCCACCAGAATAAGTAATATATAAGCTGTTGTGGTCCTTGCATATTTCATTTAAATAACCAGAAAAGAAAATATCCAGAGTTCTGCTCAAAGTGGATATTCTGGAGATTGACTTATCTTCACCTAATCCAATACTAAAGACAGCACCAAGATTATCTACATCCATCCTAAGAGCACTGAGAAACTTTGCACCTTCACTTTTCCCCTGCATTTCTTCAAAGGTTAAAATACGACTGTTTTTACCAATAAATTTGAATCCATAAGATATATTTTGAGGATTTGCAGAGAGAAATTCAGTATCATTGAGTTTATATGTTTGAATAACATCAGAGTCAGTAATTTCGTGTTCTTTCTTCTTAAATTGCCAATAAAAACCAAAGTCTTTATCAAATTCAAACCTTATATCAGCATTATTCTTATTGTCTGGATTGAGCTGGACAAGATACTCGTTATAAGGCAATTTTTCACCTATCTTTTCATGTGATTTACAAAGAGGGCAAATATTATCTTCGTTGTCAAAATCGTTTTCACAGACAATACAAACTTTATTCTTTAATTCAAATTTTCTTTCTCTTGTGAGCGTTAAAAACTTTTTCTTTTTTTCTTCTTTTATAAGCGCGCCTGTTTTTGAGGATACTTTACTCCAATCACTTAAATCTTCTTTATCAATTTCAAGTACGGAGAGCGCAAAATATAAATCTCCCTGAAACTTCTGGTAAAGCCACAGATTGATTTTTTCTTTAGCACCTTCAATTTCCCTTTTTGATTTTTGGGTATTTGGTGCAAGGATTGTAAAGTGTCCACCTCCACACAACAGAAGATTTGGCATATATAAATTTAGTTTTTTAAGAATATAAAGAGCAAAAGTTTCATTCATAATTGAGAGATAAAATGAACGACCTCTCAATCTTTGTGCCATTCCCGATTGAGCTTTCTGGGGAGAGGCAAGTTTATAAATGAATTTTTGAATGCCTGAAATATCACCCTCAATTACAAGAAACTCTTTTTGATTTTTAGGAGAATCTTCTTCATTGTAAAAATCATAAAGACAACTTGCGATTGCAGAAGTTGTTTTCAAGTGGTCAAATAAAGTAATGTCTGGATAAGTCTCATAAACAGCACTTGGTATGTGATAAGTATATTTTTGTAATAGAAAGAAGAGAGAAAAGAAAAACGAATTAAAATCCCCCTTTGCTAAACTCTTTACCTCTTTTGTGAACTCTCCCCATAGCTTTTTATATTCTGATATAAGGTCTTCATCAGGTAAGATAGATGGAAAAAGTGCTTCGTGTGAGAGCGAGAGAGAAGTCAACGGATATTTATATCCTTGGGAAATGTGCTTTCCTGTATCATTCTTGCTCTTTTTCAAATAAACTTTATCAAAAATAGATGACAACCTTATTTTACGAGGATTACCTTTCCCCTCTGTTCTCTCCCTTGCAGATAAGCAATCGGCATCTGCAATTATTGATTGTAAATCAGTTTGAGGATTATGATGGTAAAAGGCATAACTCCCAGATTCTTTGAATTCATCAGGAAGGTAATGTGTTATGAAGCTGGCACTCCACTTTGCGTGAGATCCATGCTTCCCGTAATCTTCTTCATTAAAATCCTCCCATCCCTCAGGGGGCAAGCCCGTCCTTTGATAAAATTTCCCTATATCATGCAACAGGGCCCCAAGAACTATGGCATCTCTTTCGTTCATATTTTTACATTCCAATATTACTTCCTGAATTCAACTTCTCTCTTTAAGAAAAGCAGTGGCAAGCCACTCAGGCTGTGCAAAAATGTCATCTTACAATCTAAAAGATTTTAACAACACAAAGTGTCTTCACCCAAAAAACTAATTTAGACAAAAATTGACAAAACTGCTCTTTGAAATTTTGTATATTGATAGAGAGGTTTTTTAAGAGAAGGTTTATTGGGATAATCTCTCTTGTCCTGCTGTCTATTAAGTTTTCTATCAGAGCTTTTGTACTCATTTTGGATTTTCCCGCTCTCTGTAATAGCATCACCCATAGTTTTCTCAAGTTATGAGCAGTGCACATCATCGTCCACTCTATCTTTGCACCGTTTTTGCCTCTCAGTAGGAAGTACCTGTATCCCATATTGTGTTTAAGGTTTCCAAACACCGGTTCCACTTCAGTTTTTCGTTTCTCCATCATAAATTTACCCCGTTCACTCTTCACTCGCTCACGGGTGGCTTCCACAAGCTCTATTGTTCCGTCTTCCCATATCGCTCTGCTTTTGCTTCTACCTTTGAAACATTCGCCAAAATATGGACATCCCCTACAGTCTCCTCTTCGATAAATCCGATAGACCGTCCCTCGCCGTTTGTCTGTTACATATCTACTGAAACACAACTTCTCGCCAGCAGGGCATAAAAATACATCTTCTTCTTTTAGATACTTAAACTTATCTTTAGAAAATGGTTTCTTTTCAGTTTTGATTTTCTTAGGGATATAGCCTTCTAAACTCTTCTCGTCAAGCCCGATTAAATTCTTGTGATTGTAGAAACCCGCATCAGTTACCACAGGAGTCCCTGGTTTGAGAGCTCCTCCCTTCACTTCTTCAACCTCCTCTATCACAGGTAGTAATGAGTAGTCGTCACTCTTGTCTTGCGAAATCAAACACCCTGTTATAAACTGATTCTCGGTAGCTACCAGACCATTGTAAGCAGGTACCGCCTTGCCCTGTCCGTGCTTCATCAATCTCGCATCCTCATCACTAAAGTTGATCTCGTCTACTCCTTTCTCTTCCATCTCCTTTAGAAGCTCGTAATCCTCTTCTATCCTTTTCATCTTCTTATCAATCGCATCCGCCTTCTCTTGCTCTATTTTTAGTTTTGCTTTCTCAACCAACTTCTTGAGGTTGCCCTTTTCTATTTCGCTTGCTAATTCTGGTGGAAGCTCGTCACCCCTCTTGTCGCCATAAATCTTATCCTCTCTCCTGTCCTGTTCCTCTACTTCATGAAAATACTCCTTAAGTTTCTGCTTTATCTTCTCCTCCAGTTCTACTATCTCTTCTTTAACCTTGCCCTTCTTCCTCGTTCTCCGTTTAGAGGCGTTTGCTTTCATCAGAGTGCCGTCCACAAAAGATTTATCGTAACTTATGAAACCTAATTCACAAAGTATATGAACGACCCTTGCAAATATCTTTGCCATTGCTTCCTCGTTCTCTTTACGAAAATAACAAAGGATTCTGTAACGAGGGCGTCTTAGATTTGTGAGATACATATATGCCACATTTTCCTCTAATAGTTTTGCAAGTTTGCGGGAACTTCTTATCCCATTTGCGTAAGCGTAAAACCACGCTTTTAACATGCTCTTTGGATAATATGCAGGTCTGCCAAGTTCAGAATACCTATCCTCTATAGAGGATAGATCTATCGTGTCAAAGAGGTCATTTACCATCCTGGCAAAGTGGTCTTTGGATACAAAATCATCTATCGCATAGCCAAAGATGCTTCTTTGAGAACGGGGCGTTTCTTGTATAAATTTCATAATCCCTCCTTTTAAGGAGGAATTATAACACAAAGAGGTACAAAAGTCAAGGAAAAAGTGCCTTAAAGTCAATATAAATAAACTTTTAATGCGCTTTGAAAATATATAAAATTTCTGGAAAATACCAAAACAATGAAAGGACTTTTTGCACAGCCTGCACTGCACTCCAAAGATGCTAACTAACAAGTAGAGTGCATTACTATTTGTGTAACAAAATCTTACAGAATACACTGCAGTTCCTCCTTCCGTGGGATTGGTGCCGCAAGTGGAGTCTCATTCGGATACTTTTCCCTTGCCTTTTTGAGCATCTTAGAGAGCTCGTGTTTATAACCGATAGCAATTTTCTTGCCATTTACAATTACAATCCACTTCCCTCCATGATTGTCAACAAGCGTCTCAAAGTGCTCTGAAAAATATGCATCGTTTTTGCTTTTATATGCCATATCTACCTCCCTATGACTTTTGTTTCCTTTAGTTACATTATACTATAAAAACCCCTGCTTGTCAAGTTTTATTTCGTATTTTCCCAGTCCGAAGGCGGTTGCCTTGCCTATATGGGTGTATTCTCCCAATTTGAAGAGGGGTAAGAGTGGAGTTAAGTCTCCCCCAAGTGTGATTTCTCCCATTACCCCTCCCATCTTCATCCTTGCTTTCTGACGGGAAGAATATCTCTCAATGTCAATCCAGAATAGATTGGATTCCGTTGTCCTTACATCATAGGTAACCGTTATATCAAAGTCCCACTCTTCTTTGCAGTGATATCTTGAGAGAACTGCAACCCTTCTCACAAGATTCTTGAAAAGAATTGCAAAGTCAAGCTTATCGGTAAACTTTCCACTTTGCTTTATCCTTGTAGGTGTTATAAACTTAAGGGTAAATCTCTCTATAGAACCCTTGTAAGAACTTACTCTCTTTTCTATTCCTTTCCCCGTGATTGGCACAGGGGGATTTTGAAGTACTTTTGTCTTTCCATCATATACAGACATTTCTTTTGAGGTAATCCCCTTTATCCGATATTTGATTCTTTGCCTACCAAGACCTGTATTACCAAGCTCCTCAAAAGTGTAAATAAAATATGGTAAATACTCAATCGCATTTCCAAAAAGTATGAGATTAAAATGAAAGGAACGGACGGGTTTTTCTACAAAGAAGGGAGGTTCTATCACAAATGGATGCGGTATATATGTATAGCGGGCATCTTCCCCGGGTGATTCAAATATATAGGAGTAGACGCACTTATCTTTCAGGATACAGTCTCTGCAATCGGCTCCTTTGGTTATACACACAATTCTTTTAAACACGCTCCCAAATCCACCCCTGAGGGTTGAACCGAGAAATGAAGGCAAAAAGCCCTCTCTCTCCAGCTCCAGGGAGAAATCGCATTTAATAAGCCTGAAATTTTTGGGTAGATGCATAACTTCGTGGTTCGTAGTTCGTGATTCGTGTTCGTTGGTGATTCGTGTTGGTTATTCGTGATTCGTAGTTCGTGATCGTCTTTAGTATCTTACGATCAACGACCCACGATCAACGACCCACGAACAACGATCAACGATCAACGATTTACCTCATATCCTTAACGAGTGTTGTCGTTCTCTTGCCTTTTACCACCTCTCCTGATTCCTCACTCTGTGCCTCCAGGAATACGACATAAACACCCATGGGAAGCATATTGCCATCATCTCCCCTTCCGTCCCAGATATGAGTCCATACGATATTGTCGTTCTCATCTACCGAATAACTCGCAGAGCCCGTTGGATCTCCGTCGAGTATTTTCTTAACAAGTCTGCCCATTCTATCATAGGCATAGAGCCTTACATGCGCCTTTTCGAATGGCAGGTGATACTCAACAAAACACATCTTCTCATCGGATGTGGGGCAAAAGACATCGGTGCAGGCAAACTCGAGATTCTTCGGCGTGTAAGTGGAGAAAATGGAGTTTTCTCTCCCCGGTGTTGCCCCGTACTTCTTCTCAACACATCCCCCCCAGTTCGATCTTATATTTGAAGCAATATCGGGGTTTATACGCTCCATTGATACTCCCTTATCGGGTATCCACTCCTTATCGTACCTCACTTCATCAATTATGAAATCATCCGCATCTATTACTCTTATCGTGTCCCCCGATGTTCCTCTGAAATCCGGGAGTTTATCCGAGAGGGAGATGACAGACACATCGGGTGGTATGTATCCATACAGGGTGCGGAAGTAGTTCTCCTCAGAATCGCATACGAGCACAAAACTTCCACCCTCTACCAAGTGGGTTTCCCTGGTGATGAGTACCATATCGCCCGAGGACTCAAGTTTCCAGTCCTTAATGTCAACGGGAATATCAGTTCTATTGACAAGTTCAAGCCAGTCTCCCGAGAGCGCTGGATAGCACATCGTCTCGTTTATAACGAGTTCATACAGCGGGTCGCCAACCCTCAGCCGTGTAAATCCCTCCGCAAGACCCGCCGCAGCCCTTATTATATAGTTACCGTCCCGGGATGGAGACCAGGCAACGGTAACATCAACAGAGGAAACACCCGGGATACTGTCAACAACGGAAGCGAGCGAATCTTCGGCTGTTTCCTGGTTTCTTTCTCTCATATAGTATCTCACGGGGA
>DFBT01000102.1:6850-21269 GCA_002366725.1 Caldifarciminota bacterium UBA3073 | reverse complement strand
TCTTCGCCCGGAAATACAGACGAAGGAGATACCCGCATTCCGCCCGGTGGAATAACGATATTGGAGGGAAAGACGCCTCCTATGTCAAGCACCTCGCCCGATGGCACCTCCCATTCTCCCACTATCTGCCCGAGGGGATTTCCAGTGGTATCCTCTGCGAGAATAGAGGCTACAGTCGTAGAGGGAAGTCCCATACGAAAATAGCCCGAGGTATTATTATATCCTTCTTCAATTAGATTATTCTCGCTTATATAACTTCCCACCACATTTCCATCGGCATCACGGGCAAAGAGGATGGTGTTCTCAATGGGGGTGGAAAGAGAACTATCTCCGTAAATCACCCCCTCTATATATCCACCATCTTCCATATCTATGATATTGAAACCCTCAGAATGTTTTATCTTATGCTCAATTGGTTTGTTCCCCGCCGAATCCTTTATCGTGCATTTTATATAGTAGTCATAGGATGGGTCGGGTGGTTTTATAATTCTCAATTTCTTGTATGAGAGATAACTTCCATTGTCGCCGCTCGTAAAGGAGACATATTTATATCCCCCCTTCCATCCGTCCTCTGTCCACACCCGGGATATGCTCGCGGGCTTGCCGTAGACCCATATACCACAGTCATAGACGGTATTTGGCTCAAGACCGGCTATTTCCACCTCAAGGACAAACGGGGTTGAGTCTCCGGGTGCGGATGGAACCACGGTAAAACCTCCAGTCTGCGAGAGGAGGGATAGCAAGATGAGCATATTGCACATAGATACCTCCAAGTTCAACCACAGATAATAGAGAGTAAAATCAAAAATCAAAATGTAAATATCAAAATTACATATAAAAATGTAAAATTAAGGACAAAACTACGAGGGCACTAAGTTCACAAAGATGGACATCCTCTTAAAAATGTTTGAATTTTAATTTGTCATTTTGCATTTTGATATTTAATTTTTGCATTGCCATTACGGCAGCTTTTTCACTGCCATCTTTGCCGCCTCTTTCTCTGCGCTCTGTATAGACCTCCCACTTCCACTTCCCCACATCTCTTCCCCGACCCATACCTCTACCTCAAACTCCCTCCGATGGGGAGGTCCGGTCTCCTTAATCAATTTGTACTCTGGATAGAGTCCCTTATTCCTCACCATATATTCCTGAAGCATTCCCTTCCAGTTCTTCTCAATTTCGTGGTTGGCAAAGAGGATGGTTTTCTTGATGAAATTCTCCACCATTCTCATTCCCCGGTCCAGGTAAATTGCCCCTATGAGTGCCTCGAAACAGCCGGCAAGTACAGATTCTGATAATGTTTCGTCCCTGTCAATCAAAATGTATCTATCGAGGTCAATCCCATGTGCCGCAGATGCAAGCGTTCCGGTGCAGACAAATTCTGCCCTCTTGTTCGTAAGTACACCCTCGTCATAGGGGTAACTCTGGTAGAGATTCTTTGACACAACGAGTTCGAGTACTGCATCCCCCAGAAACTCGAGTCTCTCGTTCGAATCTCTCGATACGGAGGAATGGCTGAGCGCCCTCTTCAGGAGCTTTTTGTCTCTGAATTTTATACCTATTTCATCCTCAATACTCATATTGTTGTCAAGGATAAAGGTTAAAGGTTAAAGGATAAACGTTGCTCCTACCTGCTTACTGTTTTCGCAACCTGGAGGTTGCTCCTACCATCACCCCACTACCCCCCTGTTCCCGATGTCCCTCCTCATGTACACACCATCAAAATGTATCTTCTCTGCCTCTCCGTATGCCTTCTCTATAGAATCTTCAAGCTTATCTCCCGTGGCGGTTACACCCAATACCCTGCCACCATTTGTAAGAAATCTTCCCCCTACCCTCTTTGTGCCGGCGTGAAAAATAATTGCGTCATCCACATCTTCAAATCCCGTTATCTCCTTACCTTTTTCATATTTACCGGGATATCCAGAGGAGGCAAGCACGACACAGGTTGAGTATCCCGCGTTGAAGTTTATTCTCATCTCTCCCAGCCTCCCCTCTATTGTGGCAAGTATCAATTCCATGAGGTCAGACTCCATGAGGGGGATAATTGCCTGGGTCTCGGGGTCGCCAAACCTCACATTGAACTCGAGCACCTTCGGACCATCATCCGTAATCATAAGCCCCGCATACAACACACCCTTATACTCTATTCCCCCTTTCTTCAATCCATAGACTGCCGGCTCGAAAATCCTGTCTATAATTTTTTCCACATCCTCATCGGATAAAAATGGAACGGGCGCATAAGCACCCATTCCCCCCGTGTTTGGGCCCTTATCTCCGTCAAGGAGTCTTTTGTGGTCCTGTGAAGGGATAAGCGGGAGAAAGTGCTTCCCATCCGTAAATGCAAGCACAGATACCTCTTCTCCCCTCAGGAAATCCTCTATCACTATCTCTTTCCCCGCCTCACCGAGGATTTTCTCTACCATGAGTTTTTCTATCTTTTCTCTCGCATCGGATTCGTTTTCCACTACAAATGCCCCTTTACCCGCTGCAAGACCCGACGCCTTTATTACGAGGGGATATTTCTTCCCCCGTATCTTCAAGAGAGCCTCTTCTCTGACCCTACATATATCAAAGTCGGCGGTTGGTAACCCCGTTTTCTTCATCAGGTCTTTTGCAAATGCCTTCGACGACTCCACAAGTGCGGCATCTCTGGTCGGACCAAATCCCTTATGTTTTCCCACAAGGTCCACCAAGCCCAGAGACAACGGCACCTCCGGACCCACAATCACATAATCAACATCCTTCACGAACCTCAGAATCTCCTCAATCTCATCTGTCTTTATATCCACACACTCTGCGATCTCTCCAATTCCGCCATTTCCGGGAAGGGCGTATATCATATCCACCTGTGGACTCTTTGATAGTTTCCACACGAGGGCATGTTCACGTCCCCCTCCCCCAATAACAGCGACTCTCATAATAAAACCTCCTACCAAGCATAACCACAGAGAACATATAAGACTACAGACCACAGACAACAGACTATTATCAAGTTAAACAAGATGAGTGATACCCTAAAAAACTCTCATTCAAGTCTCGTAGGAGTCCTTGTTAAAAATTTCGTACGCGTGATGATTAGCAGCTTAATATGAACTGTTTTCCTTTTCTGGACACTCTGATGAGACGGGGCAGAACCCGCATCTTCTCTTTTTGCAGAAGTTCTTTGCGAGCCGTAAAAGTGAAACCTCAAAATCTGCGAACACCTTGCCCTTCATCCCATTTCTCTGCCATATCACCCTTAAATTTTGCAGCGCTTTCTCGCCCTCGGTTATGAATCCCATTCTCCTTGCAGCGAGAACCACTAATTCCTGCAAAGACGGATTTGCTCTGTCCCACACATCCCGTAGTTCTCTCAAAAATATGTTTACCGTGACATCGCCAATCCCCTTACCGAGTGCCTTAAGTCGCCCTTCAAGCTCTTTCTCATTCTTTGCTTGTCCGTGCAGTAGATTGAGGTCGCCGTTATAGTCTCCGATAAGCGCTGCACAGATATTCAAGAGTTTTGTGGCGGTTTTAAAGTCATATCTCACATATCCCCCAGTATCCAGTAGCTCCACAAGTCCGTCCCAGCCCGTGTCTACAATCTCGCGTGGAGACAAGATTTCCCCCTTCTCAAATTCCCTGTATGTATTCACGGCTATCTTCTCACCTATCCTCGCACCAAAAAGTACGGACGCCAGGAACCATTTGAATATCTCCTCGTCTCTTCCCGAGTCAAGGTCTATTTCGAGTTCTGTGGAGTATCTTCCACCGATATTAGAGATGAGAGATGCTATGAGATTGCGATGAGCCACAATATTAATTTTATTTCATAAAATCCTTTTTTAAGCCACGGATTACACTGATTTTCACAGATTAAAGAATTTTTCTTATCTGTGTAATCTGTGGCTTATCTTACATCTTGGTATTTATTATATGTATTATGCCCATGTTATTTATGGACATAACCGGACATCTTTGATATTTAACTCTATGCTTTCTCTACTATCATATTGATTCTTCATAACCTGATATACTGCGTCTATAAATGAACCCGTCGATATCATCACATCTAACTCTTTATTGTTAAAAGCAATTGCCTTTATAAGTTTACCTTTTTCACTAAGATTAAACTTTAAGTGCTGATTTTTAATTAGGTTAGGATAACCAACAACCTGAAGCCCACGAGACAAAAAGACGGGAACTGGATTTGCGGTGCCATAGGGTGCAAGGAGAGAGAGTTCTTCTACGAACTGGGGGGTTATATCTTCCAGGGAGATGGCGGCATCGACCTGTAACTTGGGGACAAGTTCTTGCTTTTCAAGCTCCCTTTTTGCTATGTCGTCGAAGCTTTCCCTGAATTTCTCTATGTTTGCGGGGTCTATTTTGATGCCGCAGGCGAACTTATGTCCACCAAACGAAAGGAACATATCCTGGCACTCCTTGAGTGCATCGTAGAGATTAAATTCGGGAATACTCCTCCCCGAACCCTTTCCAATTCCATCAACCACAGATATTAGGACGGTTGGTCTGTAGAATTTACCAGCTATTCGAGATGCGGCAATTCCCACAACGCCCGGATGCCAGTCCTTGCAATCGATAACGAATCCATACCTCCCCTTCATCTTTTCCGCAAGTAGACTCGCCTCTTCGACTATTTTCCTCTCTATTGTCATCCTCTTCTGATTTTCTATGGAGAGTTTTCTGGCAATCAGGAGAGCCTCTTGCTCATCCTCAGTTATAAACAGCCGAACTGCCAAGCTCGCATCCTCCAGTCTTCCCTGTGCATTCACCCTTGGGCCAAGGACAAATCCCAGATGATATGTGGTTATATCTTTTCCTTTAAGTCCAGAAACATCAAGCAGGGCTCTAACTCCCCTATTCCTGCTCTTCTTTATACACCTCATACCGTGTTTTACAAATATCCTGTTCTCTCCAATGAGCGGAACTACATCACACACGGTTGAAAGCGCCACAAGGTCAAATTCCCAGAAGAGTTCTTTTTCCGACAGTCCAAGTGTCCTCACGATGCCCCGCGCGAGCTTAAATGCAACACCACATCCCGAGAGATACTTGAATGGGTAATCATCGAAGAGAGGATTGAGAAAAGGAACATCGCGAGGCAATTCTCCCCTCACCTCATGATGGTCGGTCACTATAACATCTATCTCGTTTTTTAGCGCCTCCCCAATAACCCCTGCCGCCCCCGAACCGCAGTCTACAGTTATTATCAAGTTTACATAATGTTTCAATGCATACTTTACACCCTCCAAAGACAAACCATAACCCTCTCTTCTGCGGTGTGGTATATAGTAGCATACATCTGCTCCTATGCGTTTTAATAGGCGAATGAGGAGTGAGGTTCCCGTTACTCCGTCCACATCGTAATCTCCATAAATAAGTATCCTTTCCTTATTTTTTACCGCCCTTATAATCCTCCCCACCGCTCTCTCCATATCTCTCATCAAAAATGGGTCGTGGAGATTTTCCACCGCGGGATAAAGAAAGTCGTGTATCTCCTCCTCGGTTGTATGACCCCTTCTTGAAAGAATTGCCGTGATCGTGGGAGAGATATTGAGTCTTTTTACCGCGGAATCCAAAATCTTATCGTCAACGGGCTCGGGAATGATCCATTTATTATACATATGGAGGTTATTATATCACAAGTTTTAGCGAAAGTCAAGAACTTTACGAGAAAATTCCGACTTCGGTGAACTCAGTCGAACCGAAAACTCTCCCGATCGCCTGTCCCGTCAGATAGCCCGTCGTGACAAGCTGGGAAGTCTTCCCACACCTCTTGGTAAGGAAGCTTATTTGTTTACTTTTTTACTTGACATCCATTAAATAATATGCTATAATATGGAGTAGTTAGATGTCCTCTCTCCAAAGATCATATCCTGAGGAGGAGAAATGCAGGTATTAATTGTGACATCCCTCATAGCTTCGCTTCTGTGGAGTACGGGGGAGAAAAAAACGACAAAAAAGGCAGTATTACTATCGCTCGCGGTCCCGGGACTCGGCGAGTTATATATGGGGGAGAAAGATGATGCCCTGAGGGCGTTTGCAATAGAAGGAGGGATAATACTGTCGTATTTGGGATTCAATAGGTATGCCGATATCCTGAGGAACGATTATACGGGATATGCCCACCAGCACTCCGGAGCAAAAACAGGAATGGATGAAGAATATTATAATACAGTTGAGTGGTATTCATCAAGAGAATCTTACAATATAAGTGTAAAAGAAGAGGCAAGGCAACTCTTTCCCGATGACAGGGAGAGGCAATTGAAGTATATTAAAGATAACGAAATTTCTCCCGGACTCGACTGGAAATGGGAAGATAACGAGTGGCAAATCTTCAGAAATTTGAGAAAGGGGGAACGAAGGGCCCTCTCGAGTGCATCCTATTGCATCGGTGTTGGTATCATAAACCGCTTTATATCTGCCATCATATCTGCCAAGATGGGAAAAAAGAGCAATATTAACCTGTTTTTTGAACCCCAGCCCATGGGAATCAGGGTGTCTTATGTATTTTAAGTGTTTTCTCCGAGCAAAATAGTAAACAGTGGAAATGATGAAGGATAGAAGATAAATGAAGAGGGGAAAATGACCAAGGACCAAAGGAGGGATAACAAATGAAGATACAGAGGTTTTTACTTATAGTACTCCTACCAATTGTTCTCAATGCCGCCTCTTTTGGGAAGAATAAAGTACAGTACAGCAAGTTCGACTGGAAGATCCATCCCACCTCCCACTTCGAGATATTCTTCTACGAAGGCGAGGAGGAACTTGCGAGATTCGCATCCATCGTCCTGGAACGGGAGTTAGTTAGACTTTCTTCTGTAATTGGGAAGGCCCCGAGTACGAAGATACCCGTGATAATATACGCCAATCACAGTGATTTCGAGCAGACTAATGTAATACTCAACATAATAGAAGAGGGAGTTGGAGGATTTACAGAACTGTACAAAAATCGTGTCGTTGTGCCATTCACGGGTTCGTACGAGGATTTCAGACATGTGCTCACCCACGAGCTGACACATATTGTACAATCCTCCGCTCTCAAAGGTGATGTCACATCAATCCTTCCACAAGATGCAATCTATCGCGTTCCACTCTGGTTTATAGAGGGAATGGCAGAATATATGTCACTACGGGAAAACCCCGAAACAGATATGATATTGAGCGATCTCGTATACTATGATAAACTTGTACCCATACAGGAGATATGGAAGATAGAGGGAAGTTACCTTATGTACAAGGAGGGACAGTCTATTCTAAAATTTATAGCGGACAAATATGGAGAGCAGAAGATAGGAGAGATATACCACAAGATCGGTTTCATCGGAGGATTTAATGAGGCGTTAGAGCGGGTTGTGGGTATAGACGAGATTACATTGAGCGGTGAGTGGACAGTATCCTTGAGTAAGAGGGCATGGAACAATGCTGCAAATGCCGTTGAAGTTCCAGAGGGGGCAAGGCGCCTCACGAGAAGGGATAAGAATTATACATATAACATTGCGCCATCGGTATCCCCAGACGGTAGTAGTTTCGCTTTTATGTCGGATAGGGACCAGTATGGCAGTATTTATCTCGCATCTGCAATTACTGGCAAGTTGACGAAGAAACTCATAGAGAGTGGAAAATCGAGGAGCCTTGAATCCATATATATCATGGAAGGCAGCATATCATGGTCACCCGATGGCGAGTATATCGCGTTTGTATCAAAGAGAGAAAACAGGAATGTTATAAATATTATGAACCCTTACACGAAGAAGATCGTGAAACAACTGGTTCCCCCACCTCATGTCATTTCATCACCTGTATTCTCAAAAGACGGCGGGAGTATAGTGTTCAGAGGGATTCTTGGGGGTAAGGCAGACATATACACGATTGACATAGAGACAGAGAAGACAAAACAATTAACCGACGATATATACGACGATAGAACCCCGAGTTTCTCCGATGACCGAATATTCTTTGCCTCTGACAGACCCGATTCTACGGGGGAGTGGAAATACGGAGAATATGCGATATACTCCATGAGTCCAGATGGGATGGAACTCCGTAATGTCTATGACGCGAGAAGCAGAGAAACCAGGTATCCCGTCACCTGCAATGACACCATTATTTACTATCTTGCCGACTATTCCGGTAGAACAAATCTTTATTCCTTCAACCTCGAGACTAACGAGGAAAAGCAACTCACAAATGTAATGAGCGGCATAGAATCCTTTTCTCTTTCAAACAATAGAAGAATGCTCTTTTCCATGTATATGAAAAAAGGATGGGATATATTCAGCATACCACTGCCCTCTGCGGGATTTACCCCGGCTGACCCCAGGGTTTATGACATACCCTATGTGGCTGTGGACAGTCTTGACAAACCCGTGGAGACGACAGAGCCGGGATTACGATTTTCCCCCGACTTTGCGGGTGGCATTATATCGGCATCTACAAATCAATTCTTTGCACAGGCATATGTGTCAGTATCGGATATACTTGGAAACCACAGATTTTATCTCGTCACCGATTATCCCGGCAATCTGCTTGAATCCAACCTCAATTTTGCCTACTGGTACCTTGAAAATAGAACAAATTTTGGTCTCGCCTTATTCAAGGAACAATATCCAAGTTTAGTTTGGTATGATATGCTTCTAAACGAAAAATACACGGGCGGTGGAGTGGCTTTGGAGTATCCGCTCGATAAATTCAAGAGATTGGAGAGCGAATTGTACCTGTATTCGATAGAGAGGATATTCTATGAATGGAATTATGTAAAGGGGGAATGGGTGCCGTTTGAGGATACCACAAATTATATCGTCCCTTTCTCGTTATCCTATGTGTTTGATAACACACTATGGGGTTACACCGGACCCATAAATGGAATGAGGATGCAGTTCACAGCGGCACAAACAATGGCATTTACCAAATCTTTTCTTTCATACACATACCTCGGTGCCGACATGCGGAAGTATTTCAGAATTTACCCCGGATATTACTTCGCCGCAAGATTGTTCGGTGAGAGCATCAGGAGCAAGGATTTTGCAAAATTGAGGATAGGCGGAACGGGGAGTATAAGGGGATATAACTATCTCGAATTCACGGGGTATAATATTGGAGGAATAAATCTCGAATTCAGGTATCCATTCATAAATCAACTGAGTATTGGATTCCCGCTGCCCCTGGAGATATACGGTATAAGGGGAGCGCTTTTCCTCGATGCGGGTTATGCAGTCGACGATATCGAGAGTCTCAGGGTGTTTGAGGACGGAAGATTAAAAGACATAAATATGGGTTTTGGAGCGGGAGTGAGGGTCAGATTCCCCTACTTTGTCCTTTTACTTGACATCGCCAAAAATACCGACCTCGTGGATGTTTCAAAAGGTGTGCGCTATCACATAATGCTTGGTAGCGAATTCTAATTAGCTCCAATGAAAGGGAAAAAATTTGATATAAAATCAGGCATAAGAATATGCCTGATTTTATTATCTATTACTTTTGGATGTGTTACTTACCCCACCGAAGAGAAAACTCTCGCTCCGCCGAAGGGAGAGGAGATAAAGAGAATCCTTGAAAACATCGGGGAGACAAGTTTCAGGGTGAAGATAGAGCTCTCTCGACAGGGGGTCAGATCTACGATGAGCGGAGAGTACGATAAAAGGGGAAGGAAGAGGATAAAAAGTGAGTGGGAAATCGGCGGCAAGAAGACAGAAAGGGAAATCCTCGTCGTGGACAATAAAACCTTCTCTAAAGAGGGTGGTAAATGGATAGAAGGTGGTGGTGAGAGATTGCCTTATGAACTCGTACTAACGGTGACTTCGTTCGGAGACTTCAGTTTTGTGGGAAGGGAAAAAGGATGCCTTGCATATGGATTTACCCCGAACCTCCTGTTTATCTCCCCCACCATTGAAAGTGCCCGGGCACAGATATGCGTGGATGAGCGTAGTTTATTGCCCGTAAATATCGTTGCCACCGGTGATGGATGCTCCTTCAGAGCAGATTTCTCGTGCTTCGGAGAAAATATAAAGATAGAGCACCCATTATCAAAGATTTACGAAACGGAGATCTCTCCGATACCGGATGTTAAAGATATGGATATAATAACCGAGAGAATTCTCTCTATAGGTGCAGATGATTGCTGGTTGAGGAATGATAGATTGTATATAAAAATACCGGAAACAAACGAAAGAGATATAAAAAAGGTATTGAAGAGGGGAATGCTCGATATCTACACGGTAAGCGAGTCCGGGGTATCCCCGAACACCGCAAAGGACAAATACAACAATAAACTCGTGTTTTTAAATGAAACGCATCCGGTTCTTATTGACAGCTTATTATACGAAGACGGAGTTGAAAGTGTGGAGTTTTTCGAAGGGGAAGTGATGGGAGACAGAATGGTGCTGAAGTTCGCCGATGATTTAACGGTGCTTATCCCGTTTGTTGTATGTATTGACGATAGACCTGTCTCATTTTTACAGAAGTTTTGTGGAAGGGAGATGGATATAAGAGGTGACAGGGTCGATTACTCGATTCTGAAATTCGGCCCACTTTCAAGGGAGTACGCGATAAAATGATAGCAGTAATCGAGTTGACGGTGATTAAGTAAAATAGGTGTATCAGATAATCAGAGTACCAGATAATCAGAGTACTAGTGGAAAGGATACCAGTAAAGCAAGTCATCGGTGATCGGGTCATTGGTATTGCGGATTTCAGTTTGTAGATTACGCTTACGCTTTACGATTCACGCCTTACGCCTTAAACCTACCGATTACTGATAACCGATAACTGGTAATTAAAAAATGATTGCGCTGTTGTTACCTATTATTTTGGGACAACTTAACTTGGGGGATACATGCTCGATAAAAAATTGCTCGAGATACTTGCCTGTCCGAAATGCAAGGGAGACCTCGAGTATAAACCAGAGGAGAATAAGCTGATATGCCACAAGTGCAAACTCGCATACAGAATAGAGGATGATATTCCCATAATGCTCATAGAGGAAGCGGAAAAGATAGAGTAATTTTTTTATTGCGTGGAAAGGTGTGGCTAACTGTGAAAAACTGAGTACCAATAAATTTTTCCTTGACCGCATAGGAAAATATACAACAAGTCACAGTCTCGAGTATGTGTCAGCTGGAGATTGCTTTGGGGGTTGCTTCGGGGGTTGCTTCGGCTTCGCCTCGCAATGACATCCCTCGCAATGACATCCCTCGCAATGACATTACTCCTGAAAACCGCAATAAAAAAATCATGGGTAATCAGCGTTAATCCCTGCCCCGCCAAAGGCGGGGTGCGTCCGATTTTTTTCTTGACATAGATAGAACATTGTGGTATAATACGGCAAACTTGGAGAGCGGGTTGGAGATACCCTCAAATTGAAGAGTTCATCTGGAGAACTTACTCTACCAGACTGAAACCTATGATTTCTCTTTTTCTCTCATATTTATTACTGATTCTGCCGGGGCTGAATCTCATTCACTCGGACGAAACCGGGGCAACTATTTCTTACTCCCCACCCCCAATATCCTTTGAAGATATTGTGCAGATACAAGGTGCGGGGTATCCCGATAAGAGCGGTGTGCCCTGTCTTCCGGAGATATATGTGTATGTCGCCATTCCCCTTGAGAGCGAGGTAAAGGTCTATGTTGAGGAGGCGCGAATAAGAGAAAAGAGGACGATGGAAATACCGCCCGTTCCAGAGGTATATGAATGGAGTTGCAAATACAAGAAAGACCCATCCATATACGAAAAGGATATTTTATATCCGCCCGAGCTCGTGGGTATAAAAGAGAGAGGCTTTATCAGGGGACAGGCGTTTGTTATGTTGAAACTGCAGCCCGTGAGATACAACCCGAAAAGGGGCACGATAACCGTCTACGACATGATAAAGTTAAGGGTGCATTTCAGCGGTGGTAAGCGGGGAGCGGAAGTAAAAGACCCTCACTTCGAGGGCATCTTCAAAAAGATGTTCGTAAACTACGAAGAGGCGAGAAGCTGGAGAAAAAGACCCACAAAAAGCAGGTACAAGTATAATAATAACAATCCCCGGGTAAAAATAGAGGTTAAAGAGAGGGGAATATACAGAATAACCTACAATGACCTGCGAAAGATTGGCATAGAACCGGACCTTATAAACCCCGTCAGTTTCAGGCTTTTTACACAGGGTGGAATGATGGAAATACCCCCCGATGATACACTGAAAGAGGTCCCGATCTATGTAAAGGATAATGCCATATACTTCTACGCCACATCAACAGACGGCTATAAAAAGAACGGCACGCCAAGATATGTCAGTAGTGTATTCACAGACACGACATACCTCGATATATTCACGGATACGAATGTATACTGGCTCACATACGGAGATACTGGAAGAAGAGACAGTATAAGTGGTGATCTGGGGGCGAATTCACCCGTTGTTCCTCAAGATTTCAGGGACACGATTCACATAGAAGAAGACCAGATATGCCCTGCAAAATCTGGAAGAGGATGGGCAATGTTTGAGCTGAAAAGGGTACAGGCATCCTCCCGCTCGTCTACCATCTCGTTCGATATGCCAGAACTTGCGAGCAGCAACGCAGAGGGTAAGTTCGCCATCTACGGATACAGAAAACTGGGCGAGAACCCAATGGGACGGAATATGCCACACTATGTCAGACTTTATATGAACGGAACCTTATTTGTAGAGGAATCGTGGGTTGGAGGTAGTTCAAGCTCGCCCCATACCATAGTTGATGCCGTTCCCAACTTGCATTCCGGGCAGAATGAGGTAAAGATCGAACTGTGGAAAGGACCCGAAGCCGATACCTTAGATTGGATCTACTTTGACTACTTCGAACTCATACCCACATTGAGTTACGATGCACATAATGGCGCATTGCGATTCAAAGCGGATGGGGGCGATACGATAGAGTTTCACCTGTCGGGGTTTGACGGTCCCCCCATAATATTCAACATCGAGAACGAATTATCCCCCTCGAGGGTCACGAACATAACTTACGAGGAAGGAAAGGCGGTCTTTCAATCCACCAAAAGGGGACCTTACTGTGCCGCCACCACATTTAAGTCACCTATTTCTATCGCAGTAAAAGACCCCAACAACATAAAAAATATCGATGCACATACAATTGATTATGTAATTATCACCACCGAGGAATTCAAATATTCTGCCCAGGAGCTGGCAAGATACCGGGAAGATAGGGACGGTGTGTCTGTACTCGTTGTATTCATCGACGATATATATGACAATTTCTCCTTTGGGTTGAAAAATCCTTACGGCGTTAGAAACTTTCTTAAATACGCATACGAAAATTGGAATACGAGTTATGTTCTCCTTCTGGGCTCCGGCACCTACGACTATCGCTCGGAAATCACGAAGAACAGATTGCCCCCCTGGGAAGAGGGATACCACATAGGAGAGTTCGGTCTCTCTCCATCGGAGAACCCCTGTTACGATAACTGGTTTGCTATGGTGTGTGGCGATGATAACCATCCGGATATGGTGATCGCAAGGATAACTGCGGAGACAAGGGAAGATGCAAGGATTGCGATAAAGAAAGTTATAGATTACGAAAAATCATTCGGTCCCTGGCGGGGAAGGGTCCTTCTCTGTGCAGACAACGACGATGGCGCAGGGAATTTTACATTGTATACAGAACAGCTCTACTCCATTACTCCCATCTCCTACGATGCCTTTAAGGTATATCTCGTCAAGTATCCCCCTGATGACCGTGGATGGATGGGCAATCGGTATATGATCGATTACTTAAACAGGGGAATATATTATGGAATGTACATAGGTCATGGGAACTACAAGCAACTTGCGCACGAGAACATATGGACCTCCCCCGAGGATGTGTATACCCTCTCGAACGGTGATAAGTACCCGATATTCTTTTACGGTTCCTGCGGCGTAGCCGCTTACGACCGTCCCTATACGAGATGCACTGCAGACCTGATGCAGATTGTAGAGGGAAGGGGTGCAATTGCGACCGTCGCCGCCACACGCTCAACCCACCACGGTGCCAACACATCCATGGGAACACCTCTCTTTGAACACATTGTCGTGGACCCGGAAGAAAAGATCGGGGATGCATTCTTTCTCTCTGTCAACGAGTGCGACAGGGCACACCAGTACATACTGTTTGGCGCTCCATTGACCGACATATCCTGTTACAGAAATAGTGAGTTATCAGTTACTCCCGATACCCTCATAGGTGGTTTACAGACAGAAGTAACGGGGAGGTCGGGGGACATCGAGAGTGGGTATGTGTACATCACCGCGTACGGGAGGGAAGAGTGGGGAACATACGAAGGAAGGACATTCAGTGAGTTGGGAGATGTCATATTCAGGGGTCTAACCACACTCGGGGACAGCGTTTTTGAGGCTCACTTTTTTGTCCCCACTGGTCTCGATTCGGGTGTGGGGAAGGTA
>DFBT01000102.1:0-6647 GCA_002366725.1 Caldifarciminota bacterium UBA3073 | reverse complement strand
TTTGAGTACGACATCGGAAATTCAGAAAAGGGAAAACTTGTTACAGAGGTCGAATCACAAACGATGCATCTGATTGATTCACTTACACTCATAGTCAGGGATAATGTCGGTAACGAATCCAAACTCAAGTTCGGTGTTGAGAAGACCTTTGGCGATAGGACCGTTCTTGAAAATCCCATAAACTACCCAAACCCCGTGAGGGGTGAGAAGACGAGAATAGAATTCTACTCTTCGAGGGATGGGATGGGTACAATAAGGATATTCACGATATCGGGAAGACTCATAAAGACCCTCTACCTTCAGAATGTGAGAGCGGGTATAAATAGTAAGGAGTGGGACACGAGAGACGAATTTCAAGATAGGGTCGGGAATGGGATATATATTTACAAGATAGAAGTGACGAGTGCCGATGAGGAATCATCCGAAAGAACGGCTTCATGTATGGGTAAAATGATGATAATGCGCTGAAGGGAGGCTATAGACATGCAAAATGTTCTCGTTACAGGTGGTGCTGGATTTATTGGTTCGCATCTGGTAGATGCCCTTGTGGAAAGAGAATACAAGGTTTTTATAATAGATGACCTCTCCACCGGTAAGGAAGAGAATGTTAACTCCCGTGCCTTTCTTTACAAACTCTCAGTTCAGGATGATGGAGTGGGGGGAATATTCAAAAAGGTAAAATTTTCCCATGTTTTCCACCTTGCGGCACAGGCGGATGTGAGGAAATCCTGTGGTGATCCATCGTACGATGCAAAGAGCAACATAATGGGAGCGCTGAACATACTTTCACTGTGCAGATCGTACGGAGTAAAGAAATTCATCTTTTCCTCTTCTGGTGGTGTAATATACGGTGATGTAAAAAAGCCCGCAAGGGAGGAGGAGCCTCCGAGTCCCGTGTCTCCTTACGGAATATCAAAACTCGCCGGTGAACTATATGTAAAATTCTTCCGGGCGTATTTCCCGTATACCATTCTACGATATTCAAATGTATACGGAGAAAGACAGGACCCATTTGGAGAAGCGGGCGTGGTATCAATATTCGGCAACAACATGCTGGATGGAAAACCCTGCACACTATACGGATACGGAAAACCGGTGAGAGATTATGTGTATGTAGAAGATGTGGTGAGGGCTAATATGCTCTCCCTCCAGAGAGGGGACAATGAAACTATGAACATAGGTACGGGTAAACCCACCAGTGTGCAACAACTGTATTCTATGCTTAAGGAGATAGTGGGTGACAACATTCCTCCGGTACATAAGCCACTGAGAGATGGAGAGATAAACTCCAATTATCTCTGCCCGGATAAGGCAAAAGATGTTTTGGGGTGGCAACCATCTGTACCTATGAAGGGTGGGCTCTCAAGGGTGGTAAAATGGCTAAAAACCGTTTAAGACTGAAAAAAGATGCCTTCGGCAGATTTAAATGCCATAGAAGGGCAAATAAAGATAACATTCTTTAAAAGCAGTGGACCCGGCGGACAGAGAAAGAACAAGAGAGATACCGCTGTCAGGATATACCATCCGAAATCGGGAATAACTGTTATATCAACCAGATATCGCTCGCAGGCATTGAACAAAAAGTCGGCACTCCTCGAATTACAGAAGAGACTCGCCGAACTGAACAGGAAGAAACCCAAAAGGATACCGACGAAACCGCCCACCCATGTGAGAGAAGAGATATTAAAAGAGAAAAAGAAGACTGCGGAAAAGAAAATACTGAGGAAGAAAGTGGATATTTAGTTTGTTAGTCTGTTAGTTTTTTAATTTGATTTCCGGGGGTCTTATGAGACAATTCGCAGTAATAGGGCTCGGAAGATTTGGAATCACCGTTGCAAGAGCTCTTTCTAAAAAGGGTTTTCAAGTAATTGTAATTGATTCTGACGAGGAAAAGGTCCGAATAGCATCGGAGTTTACCACCGTGGCCGTCCAGCTGGATGCGACGGATGCGAATTCCCTACAGAAAGTGGGTCTTAAAGATATGGATGTCGCCATAGTGGCGGTGGGAGAAGACATATCGGCATCTATCCTGGTAACGATGATATGTAAAGACATGGGCATTCCGATGGTCATATCAAAGGCAACCGATCCTCTTCAGGGCAAAATACTCGCAAAGATAGGAGCAGACAGAGTTGTTTTCCCAGAAAGGGATATGGGAGAAAGACTTGCCGAATCCCTTGCATCACCCGGCATCTTCGATTTCATATCCGTATCAAAGGATTATTCCATAATAGAGATAGCCGCCCCCAAAGCCTTCTGCGGTAAGAACCTGGGAGAGGTTAACCTCAGGGCGAAATATGGCGTCACTGTCATAGCAATAAAACACAAAATCCCCGGGATTGATGAGGCGGGTGAACCGACATTCAGTGAAGAGATTGGAATCGCGCCAACATCCAAGGATGAAATAGCAAAGGGCGATACCCTCGTAGTTCTCGGCAAGGTCAAAGACGTAGAAAGATTGAAGGGGATAATATGAAAAAGGAACCAAAACTTGAGGACCTCATAGAGGTTGCGAAATTCAATTTTCTCTCATCGAGATATGAAGAGGCTATAAAGACATGGGAAAGGGCGCTTAAGCTATCACCAAATGACCCTAAAATTTACTATAATATGGGAATAGCTTATGAAAGCCTCAACCAGCTGGATAAGGCAAGGGTATGCTTCAAGAAGGCAGTAGAGATAGAACCAAAGAACCAGCAGGCAAAACAGCACCTTGAAAAGATCGTCGGAGCATAAAAAAGGAACAACATCAGTGTATCCAAAATATTTGATATTGTTATTATTGACATCCCTTCTTTTCGCGGGAGGAAGGAGGCAAGACATGTTTACAAGAGAACCGGCAGTGGCGGGAAAATTCTATCCCTACAACTTAAGGGAATTAAAGATTGACATAAGAAAATTCTTGGATAATGCCGATGACCTCGCGATAAAAGGAAAGATAAGGGGACTCATATGCCCGCATGCGGGATACAGCTTTTCTGGTCAGACCGCCGCACACGCCTATCGTCAGATCGAGGAAAAAACCTATAAAACCGTGGTGGTAATCGGTCCCTCTCATCATGCCTACTTTAACGGGGTAAGCATCCAGCCAGAAGGATACTTTCGAACACCGCTCGGGAGTGTAGAAATAGATAAGGAGTTCATTGAGCACCTCTATAAAAAGCTGGACTTCGCGGGATATGTTGAAGAAGCCGATACAGTTGAGCACTCGGTGGAGGTAGAGATTCCTTTTCTTCAGTATGTTCTTGGAGAGTTTAAACTCGTCCCAATAGTTATGGGTAATCAATCGATGAATATCGTGTCAGAACTTGCATCTGCACTTGCATCCCTTTCAGATGATGATGTTCTATTGGTCGCTTCTTCGGATCTCTACCACGGCAATGACTACACGGAGTGTAAAAGAAAGGTCAATACCGCCGTAGAACTTATTGGAGACTTTGACGCAGAAGGATTCCACAGGGCGGCAACTGAGGGGGGGAATCTCGCCTGTGGGTACGGTCCTATAACAACCGTGATGCTCGCCTGTAAAGGTGTTGAAGCAAACCATATCGTAATGACCGGAGTTACAAATTCCAGTGATGTCACGGGCACAAGTGCCCCGGGTAGATATGTGGTTGGGTATTCGAGTTTCGTCATATATAAAGCGATAGAGGGCGGCAAAGAAACGCAGAAGGGTTCTGCGGAGGTGAAGACAAAGAAACAAGAAGGTCGAAGTGTTCTCACGAAAGAAGAAAGGGAAACCCTTCTCGCTATCGCAAGAAGGTCTATAGAGAACGCGGCAAAAGGACAATCACTTCCCCGGGCGAAAACCGAATTTCCCGTTCTAAAGGAGATGAAGGGGGCATTCGTCACAATTGAAAAAAACGGACGCCTGCGCGGATGTATCGGTTATATATATCCAATAAAACCCCTCTGTGAGACCATAAATGAGATGGCAAGACAGGCTGCAATAGCTGATCCGAGATTCCCCCCGCTGAAAGAGAATGAACTTGACGATATCAAAATAGAGATATCCGTCCTATCTCCTTTGAAAAGAATTAAGGACATAGAAGAAATAGAAGTGGGTAAACACGGGTTATATATCGTGAAGGGACACTTCTCGGGTCTTTTACTCCCACAGGTCGCCACGAACTACGGATGGGACATAGAAACCTTTCTTGAGGAGGTCTCTATGAAGGCGGGATTACCGCCGTATGCATGGAAGAATGCCGAGCTTTACATATTTGAAGCAGAGGTGTTTGGAGAGGAATAAAAAGGAAATCATCAATATTTTATCAATGTATGGATGTCATAGCCTTTTAACTTTTTCCTTCCCCCGAGAGATTCAAGTTCAATAAGAAATGCGACACCCATAATCTCGCCTCCCAATCTTTCGACGAGTCCACAGATCGCCGACGCCGTTCCACCCGTGGCGAGAAGATCGTCAAATACGAGAACCCTCTCGCCTTTCTTTACCGCATCCCTGTGGATCTCGAATGTGTTCTTCCCGTATTCAAGTTCATAGTCTTCACTTAGGGTTTTGTAGGGTAGTTTCCCGGGTTTCCTGACCGGAACTACACCCGCATCCAGAACATACGCAAGCACTCCACTGAATATAAATCCCCTCGCCTCGGCCGATACGATCTTGTCTATCTCCTTATCTCTGTAGTGCTCAACAAGAACATCTATCGTCTCTCTAAATGCGTATCCGTCCCCGATAAGGGGGGTAATGTCTCTGAAGAGTATTCCCTTCTTGGGAAAATCTGGAATACTCCTTATAAACCTTTTTAAATCCTCCATACAACCTCCAGTACAAATTTGAAAGATGTTGAAAAACTTACTTTCACCCTAATAAGCTTTTGCAAACACAACCCTTCTATTTGAGGGTTTTCCGCAAAGAATACAACTGCCATTCTCCTCTTCTCCATCCATGGGAATACATCTTATTGTCATATTCGTCTCACTCTGTATGTTCGCTTCGCACTCCGTGCTTCCACACCAGTGAGAGAGAACGAATCCCGTCTTCTGCTTGAATTGGTTCCAATCATTCACAGTATAAGTATTACCCTCCATAAATCTTTTTGCCCTTAAATACAAATTCCCCTGAATTTCATCCAATGTTTTCACAACAGAATCCAAAGCCTGGCTATTTTTCACTGTTGTCCTCGTTCTCTCATCCCTCCTCGCGATCGTTACAGTGGAGTTCTCGATATCCCTTGGTCCTATCTCTATTCTCAATGGCACCCCTTTCATCTCCCAGTCGTTAAACTTGAACCCGGGTGTAAACTCCTCCCTTGTGTCCACATAGACCCTCAAGGGCAAACCCGAAGCCCCGGTAGTGTCTCTTAACCTCTTTTTAAGGGAAATAACTGCCTCCATTATTTTTCCCTTTTCATCTCCCCTCCATATTGGTATGATAACAACCTGTATTGGCGCAATAACGGGAGGTAGAACCAGTCCATCGTCATCCCCATGCACCATAACAACTGCCCCTATGAGACGGGTAGACACACCCCAGGATGTCTGCCATACATACTCGAGTTTATTCTCTTTCGTTTGATATGTTATATCAAACGCCCTCGAGAAGTTTTGTCCAAGATCGTGCGATGTACCCATTTGAAGCGCCTTACAATCACCCATCATCGCCTCGAGGGTATATGTCTCAAGTGCGCCCGCAAATCTCTGAGATGAAGTCTTCTTTCCACAGATGACGGGTATTGAGAGGCTATTTTGCATAAAATCCCTGTAAATAGAAAGCATGGTGAGTGTCATTTCACTCGCTTCGTCGTGTGTCGAGTGGGCTGTATGACCCTCTTGCCAGAGAAATTCTGTAGTTCGGAGGAAAAGTCTGGTTCTCATCTCCCACCTTACGATATTCGCCCACTGATTGATCAAGAGGGGCAAATCCCTGAAGGACTGTATCCACTTACTGAACATGGCGTTTATGATAGTTTCAGATGTTGGTCTCACGACGAGTTTCTCCTCCAACTCCTTACCACCACCATATGTAACCACGGCAAGTTCGGGGGAAAAACCGGCAAGATGTTCCTTTTCCTTGTGTATAAAACTCTCGGGGATGAAGAGGGGAAAGTACGCATTCTGCACCCCAACGGATTTAATCATCTTATCCAGTATGGACTGTATATTCTCCCATATTCCATAACCATAAGGTCTTATGACCATGCAGCCCTTTACGGGTGCATAATCGGCAAGTCCTGCCCGTAGGACAATATTGTTGTACCATGCGGAAAAATCCTCCCTTTGGGATACAAGCTTATTCATAAGATATTCTCCCTTTTTTTGGTTTTTTGACGCCGATTTACACTTATAACCTCTATTTTTTAGGACGCAGATTTACGCAGATTATCGCTGATTTTTTAATTCCAAAAATTATCCCAGATTATGCGTAAAGAAACCATCTCAAGATCCGTTCCGTCTCAAGACCCGTATGGAATGGACGAGAGATTAAAATAAAGAACCTATAAAAATTAGACGTTGTCCCAAAGTGTTGTGATAACAAAAAAGAGGACACCTGTCATTGCGAGCGATGTCATTGCTCGCCCCGTTAGATGCAAAGCTATCTAACAGGGCGAGGCAAAGCCGAAGCAACCTCCGAAGCTCCGAGCGAAGAGGAAGCGAAGGGGCAGCGAAGCAATCCCATTGAGATT
>DFBT01000046.1:1130-21365 GCA_002366725.1 Caldifarciminota bacterium UBA3073 | reverse complement strand
CTACTGAAGGGAACCCCTCGTTTTGTATTTTGGGGTGAAGTTGAATTCCCAAAATAGGCGTTAAATATACCGTCCTACCAATGGGCGACATTTTGCCCGGCGAATTGAAGGCAGTGTCAAATAGAATATGAAAAACCACAGAGGTCACAGAGGTAATATTAAATATAAAATTTGGTTCTTCACGGATTTAATTGATTCATTGTCCAGCAAAAGCCTGTTTGGCTTTGAGAATGAAGTATCTGGTATCTCGGTATCCATACGCTTTTCGTTTGATAACCTTAAGTGTGTTGTTAACACCTTCAAGTTTACTGGTATGTATTGCATAATGGCAATGGTTTAGAATGCCTTCTCTATGGTGTTGAATCTTTTTGGCAAATTTAATTACAGGCTCGATATTACTTTCGTGGGCAAGCTGACACCAATTATCAATGGCTTTCCCAGCAGACTTTCGGTATTTATAACTCCAGATATTCTTGAGGGCGTCTTTAAGGATATAAACCGTTGAAAGGTTCTTATTAAGATTTAGTATCTGTTTCAAGTGGGGTCTTTCTTCCTGCTTCAGATTTTTACTGTTTTTAAGTAGAAGATATTTTGTCCCTTTTAGAACTCTCTTATCAGCTTCACTGGCTCTTTTGTATTCTTGATTTCGCACTTTATCAATAACCTTGTTAAACTCTTTAACTATATGAAAAAAGTCAAAGACAATCATGGCATTCGGACACCATTCCCTCACAGAGGCGATGTATGGATCCCACATATCCATAGCAACTGCCTTAATACCTTCTCGCACAGACAAAGGCATCTCATGGAAGAAACTATTAAGGGTAGATTCCTTTCTTCCTTCTCCCATCCATACTATTCTGCCGGTCTCATAGTCAAGGAGAACCGTAAGATAGTCATGATGTCGTCGTCTGGATATTTCATCTATAGCAAGAATTCTCAAGCCTGCATAGTCGGTCTCCCCAAACTCCTCTTCCAGAAACTTCTTGTCAATCTCCTTAACCGTCCCCCAGTGGAGACCGAGATGATCTGCAACGTCTTTAACCGTCATTACCTTACAAAGATTGTGAATATAAAGAGCCAATCTTTTAGTAACACGAAGATAGGGAAGAATGAAGTCAAAATACTCTGTTCTTACACATCCACATTCAGTACATATCACCTTTCGATAGAGAATATTGAGGAAGACTACGCTGCTTCCAATGTTCAAATCTCGCACCGATCTATGCACTACTTGATGTATAGTTACTGCCTTCTCTTTACACTTATGGCAAATAGGAATAAACCTATCATCAGGGTGTATATCAATAGATGCAACATTTTCCTTATTGACTACCCATTGACCTGTAACCTTAACCCGTGTGAAGCATCGGAAGTACGGCTTTATACTACAGCTGGACATCTTGACCTCCTTGTCAAAATTTTATGGTATAGAACACTATATTATACCATAAAATATTCAAGGTGTCCAGCTTTGCATACAATTATGCAAAGAACGAGACTCAATGGGAATTTATCCCTATGTTTTGTCAACTAAATCCGTGAAGAACCATATATTTTATTGTTCACCCACGGCACTAATTATCACAACAACTTTACTTTTTCCAAGATTTATTGTTCCCTCTCAAGACATAAAGGACATTATTTTCCTCATTTTAGTCTCTTGTTAGCTCACAAATTCTTACCGTTTTTTCCCCAACTATCCGTAGAATTAATCTACCGTTTACCAGCATTATACTCGACCCGGGATTTTCTATACCCTTTGATAATTCATCTTTGGTAAATACTTTCTTTCCCTTGATATCTCCCTGCTCATTTACCACAGTCAACTCATATTCGTTTTCACCCTTATACCAGATGTACAGGATACCGTTATCTGAGATAATCATTTGAGGATTAGTCATCGTTGATGTGGGAAGGGTAATGGGTAATTTCTTATAATCTCCTGTCTCTGTTATAATCATTACAGGTGTTGTACCAATCCTGTAAGCAAGATATTTCTCATTATCAGAGAAGACAGAGCTACCATATCTGCATTTGTCATCTTTCTTCAAAATCAGATTCCCCTCTTTGTCAAACAAGTAAGTAGATACACTAACTAGTTTAGATAGTGTCCTTCCTCTCTTAATAGCCTCCTCTTTTGTGTCCTTCTCTTGACTCCATGTATATGCCCATACAAAGACATAGGATCCATGTGGAGATATTCTCACCTGACCAATTGTTTGTTCGTCGATTGACTTCTCCCAAATCGGATTGGCTGTAGAATCCAGTAGGACAACTAAGCGTGAGCCATCTCGGTTATAAACTGCTACTGCCATGAATCTACCATATAGGGTCCCACTAACTAATTCTGAAGGATACTTTTCATCAAAAGGTGACATCCAAAATCCCCTGGTGGGTGAGTATTTTTTACCACCACCATAATCGAACGCAATAGATATGGATGTATCTTTTTCGGATATACCACCGAAGTGACAATCACACTTGGGTGCAAAAAGTTTCTTATCTGTTTGCCATACGATTTTTCCCCTATCATTATAGACAGTAAGCTCTTGTTTCTTTTCCCTTTTCCAGTCTTCCATAAGTCCAGGTCGATATGGCGAAGGTTTATCAAGGTATCTCCTGAGCACGGCTACCAATATCCCGTTTATGGATACCCGTACTTCGCTAAAATACTCCAAGTCGGGAATCCGAGCGGTTATGTTCCCCTCCTTATCAAGAACCAGCACTTCTTTCCTATAAAAACGCCAATCCTTCTGGGATAAATCCTTGTCCAACTCCTTCAGCACAACTACCTTTGGATAAAATCTCACGGTGCCATTCTCCTCATATCTGACAATCTTAACCTGGTCTATCTTCTTATCAAACCTCTTCTCATAGAGAACTTTGATTTCCCCTGTGCCGGATTTCTCCCCTGCTATACTTAAATTGCCAGCATTCACAAGAACAGCAATGAGAAAAATCATCAACCCAAAATTTACTACCAATCCTCTTTTACTCATACCCACCACCTATAAGGACTTTTTAGTCCATTACTTATACTATAGCAATACAGATATACTAATTTTCCCATCAATTTACTCCCTTTTCTTGAAAACATTCAATATAAATTTACCGTCCTTTAAAGGAATATGTGTTGTTTCACCATCATGATAAATAGCAATTACAGGACAATCGGAATAGCCAAATACAGTTCCATTTGCCACCGTCTCATCGATTAATTTTCTATTTTTACGGACCCTAGCTATTCTGGTTTTATTATCACGCGTTGTTAAAAAGAGCCTACTGTTGTGATAAAAGACGCTATAGATACTTTTGTGGTTGTTTACGGGACTAAAATTTAAACTATCGAGTATTTTTCCATTTTTTGTATCGATGAGTAGTAAATTACGGTTGTACCAAACAATCAAGCTATCATTTATCCAATCGAGTTTGTGGGGTAACCAGCAATCATAATGACCTAATCTGAGATCTTTAATTTCCCATTTTTTCTCTCCTTTTTCATTTATTTTCATTATTGATTGAGGTGCAGAAGTTGATGGACTGAAGATAACATAATTTTTATCATCTTTCAATAACATTTGATAATACCATTTTTCATATGGATTGTCTATGCTGACTGGCAATGCGAATTTCACTTCTTGTAAGGGTAAAGAAATAACACAGAATTCGTGTCGTTTAGTAACAGTCTTAAATTGGATATACAAATTTGATGCTTCATCTATTAATTCTCTTTGCTTATTAATATCTTGTTCTTCTCTTATCTTACTATCAAATATTGCCATTTCTGACTCGTACCTTTTTAACTCTTCTTTACCAAGATTACGTTGCCTGAAAATTGCTACTTCGTCATACTGTAAAAAACGGCAAAGACTATTGTAATTCCAATGGATAGAATCGGGCAATAACGCCCTCTCTCCCGTATTGGTTCTAATTCCATCAACATCAGGGACTATCATATAATTACCACTTGGTGACAGAGAGAGCTCTCCAAATTCATAAGAAGACGAAAACTTATACAGGAGATTTTTGTGTCTGTCGTAAATGTGCGTTTCTCCAAACTCATAATTACCGTACCAATTGACCATAACAATATTACCGTCATCAGCAACGCGTAGAATTACATAATATACGGTTTTAAGTAATGTATTCGTTCGGTCAAGTTTCCACAAAAGTCTGCCATCTGGTTCGTAATAGTATATTTCAGCAGTGGTATCCTTGAGAATTGATGCTATCGCCACATTCCCGGATTTTTTTGCAACAGCAATGTTCACCATTCTTCCCTCAAATTCTTTGCTCCATAAAAGGTCGATACCCTGTAAGTACTTTTCTTCCAGTGAAAGCGTTTTAACGTCAGAACAATTGCATATTACTCCCAGCATTAATATTATAACCTTAAGTTTCCAATGCATTCTACCCTCCCTTATCCAGGGACGTTTGAAATATTCCTTGATATATTATAACACATTTTCTCTCTTTTATCAAGTGGAAAATTCAAAAAAATTATCCATTGAATTATCAAAAAACCCTGGATTGGACGGTTTCAGCACCAAGACCTTCATATGATAGCGAATTTGGAAATCTCTGTGTTCTCTGTGAACTCCCTGCTCCCGCTAAGGGCGGGGTGTGGTTATCTTGAGACCAAATTCTCCTTGACTTTTATGCCTTTTTATGTTATAATTTAGTCGGCGGAATAAAAAGATATTGTCAACGGATTACACGGATTAAACAGATTGAAAAGATTATTGAGACTTTGAGTCGTAGTGTCTTTGAGTCTTAGCGTCCCAGTGAAATAAGCTCCCCGAGGAAATAGTTAAACATTTCACGGGACAAGCTGCATTTCACCCCACACGCCATAGCTACGGGACAAGCGGGATAAATCGTAGTGTCGTCGAGTCTTAGCGTCGTTGTGTCATTGAGTTCTGATGAAATAGCTCCCCTGATGTGATAGCTACGCATCACACAGGGCAAGTCACATTCCACAGAATAAACTATTGGGATTAGATTAGACATTAGTTATTTTTGATTTTTCGTGTTTTTCGTGTCCTTCGTGGGCGAAAAAAGATTTACTGTTCTTTGTGTCTTTGTGGTGAATAATCTCTTGGCTGAAAAATCCATATATGAATATCGTAATATTGAGTAACTCTTATGGAGAAGACAGGTCCGGTGCCATAATAGGACAAGAAATTAAGAGATTGTGTCTCGATGCCACAGTATTTGGTGCACCGCTTGTTTCCCTGGGTGAAGAATACAAAAAACGGGGTATAGATGTGATATTTACAAGTCCTCCTCCACCATCGGGAGGGTTTTTTCTTAAAACTCCGGAGGGATTTGTAAAAGACCTGATTAAGAGTTCAGGGGTGCCGCTCTCCTATCTTGCCGGGCTTCGTAAAATGCGAGATGAAATAGATGAAGTGCTCGTTGTGGGGGACATTATGTTATTGCTTTTGGGTTGGTTTGCATTTAGGAAAAGACTGTGGTTTCTCGCTCCCTGTAAGTCGGATTATTTCTCACCGCACCTGAGAATAGAGAAGAGAATTATGAAAAAGACCGCAATAGAGGTGTTTACCCACGATGAGCCCACCGCAGAGAATCTCAGAGATTTCGGTGTATCGGCGAGGTTTCTCGGCAATCCCATGATGGATGAACTTGAAAAAGAAAACCTGTACAACTCTCCGCAGGGTAAGACCTTAATAGGTATTCTACCGGGGTCCAGAAGAGAGGCGTATAAAAATATGAAAAGAATAGGTATCGTTATAAGAATGTTAAGAGCTTCATATCCGGAATTACATTTTGCCGTTGCCGTATCAGAAACGATCGACGAAAAGAGACTGGCAGATTCTATCGGTGATATCGATGCCGGAATAGAATTTGTAAAGGGAGCATTTGTGGATGTTGTGAGCTCTTCAAAGCTTGTGATAAGCCTTTCTGGAACCGCGTCCGAACAGGTAGCTGGTCTTGGTATTCCCATCGTTTCGTTTGTCGGAACGGGTCCCCAGACGACGGCAGACAGATTGAGGGGACAGGAGAAACTCCTCGGTAGCTGTCTCAAACTCGTCAAAAATTTCCCAAATGGGGTGGTAGAGGAGATAAAAAATCTCCTTTCCAACGACAGGTTGAGGGAAAAAAGGGGCGGGATTGGTAGGGGGAGGATGGGGCCGAAGGGAGGAGCGAGGAAAATCGCCGAAAGGGTGTCAGGTGTCAGGCGTAAAGCGTAGGGCGTAAGGCGTTAGATGAAACGGAGAAACCGTGAAATCTTTACGTATCAGGTGATTGTTGGTTAGTTGGAGTGACACCCTTCAGGGTGTTAGGTGTTAGGTGACATGTTGAATGTGAAAGGAGTGGGGCGTAAAGCGTAAGGCGTAGGGGCGAACAGCCGTTCGCCCGTACAGCGTGGTCTTTTAGTTCTTATGGTCGATGCGTCTGTAATAATCCCATCCCATAACAGGAGAGAACTCCTTGAGTATTCCCTCGCTTATATACTGAATCAGAGCGTGGATAACTATGAAGTGATTTTGATAGACGACGCCTCAACAGATGGAACCCATAATCTAATTGAAAATTTAAAATATTTCACCCCGCACCAAAGCAATTCTTGGTGCGGGGCAAGAATATCAAAATTAAGGTATATAAGATTGGAAAAGCAAAGTGGTCCCTATGTTGCAAGAAACATCGGGATAAGGAAGGCAAAGGGAGATATAATAATATTTATGGACTCCGATGTTCTCGTCCATCCCCGATTTGTGGAGGAGCACATAAGCATACATAAAAGACGCGACAAAACAATCCTCCAGGGAATGGTGCATCACATAAAGCATCCGGGCTGGTACAATTTCAAATTCTCCTTTCCAAATGCCATCTTCTTCGGCCTTTTTGTGTCCCAGAATACATCGGTACGAAAAAAATATCTGCTTGAGGTGAGTGGTTTTGATGAGAGTTTGGGTGGGCATATCGGTTTTAAGGATATAGAGCTCGGCCTCAGACTGCAAAAGAAAGGTCTGAAATTCTTATACGGAATCAGAACCTGCAGGGCGTATCATGTGGACAAACCGTACGGCAGGGTGAGGCTCTCGGAATATGTGCAAAAGAACTATGAAAGAGGATACAGCGCCGCATACTTCGTCGCGAAACACGGCACAGAGGCAGAAAGGATCGCGAGAACGGGAAGAACTCTTTTCTTTTCAAGGTTTTTTAACACACAGTCGTGGGTGGAAAAGGAATCCACGATGGGAACACTCGAAAGGCTGGTAGATTCACCTATAATTCCACTCTTTCCCTTCTGGAGAAAGGTAGTAAAGTATCATTACCGTGCGAAGGGAATAAGGAAAGCGTTGAGGGAGAGAGGAGTAGACAGTAAGGAGTAGGGAGTAAGGAGTAGGGCGTAAGGCGAAATGACATCCACAATCTAAAATCTGAAATCTATGAATGTATCTGTTATCACACCGACACGTAATCGTGCTCATATACTGCAGTACTGCATAGAAAGGCTGCTGGACCAGACAAGGCAACCCGATGAGATAATTGTCGTAGACGATGCATCCAACGACGGCACGGAAGGTTTAAGCATCCTAAAAAAAACAAAGTATATAAAATTTGAAGAGAGAATTGGCCACTGGCGTGCACGGAATATTGCGGTCAGGGAAGCAGCTGGAGACCTCATAATTTTCGTAGATTCCGATGTACTTGTAGCGAGAAATTTCATCGAGGACCATCTTTTCCTTCACGAAAAAGATGCTAAAATCGTTGTGCAGGGTCTGGTGAGGCATATAAGAAGCCCGAGAAGTTTTGGCAATTTTACACTAAGAGTAGACGGTTTGTGTCTCACGGGTCTGGTGATACAAAACTGTTCTTTGAGAAAAAAGTGGATACTCGATGCGGGTCTGTTTGATGACTATAAACTTATGGGCTATATGGATGTAGAATTTGGCATGAGACTTAAAAAGATGGGAATAAGAAGGGTTGTCTCAGTAAGAAGATGTATAGCCTATCATGTGGATGGGTATCCAACGAGAGAGTGGCTCAACAATCTACTGAGTAAGTTTGAGGAGAGGGGAAGAACATCCTGGAGGTTCATTCAGAGGGCAAAATCCTGGACGGGTGAAGGAATATCTAACAGAAGGGTAGTGCTTCTATCAAATATGCTTTCAACGCCGAGATGGGCAGAGAAAGGACGGTTGGTTGATTTGCTACTCAAGAGTGTTGATTCTCCATTTATTTTTGTATTTCCCCTGTTGAAAGAGGTTCTTAAACTCCACTACAGGGCAAAAGGAATCAGAGAGGGATGAGGACAGTTGCCTACTTCATAAATAAATATCTCCAGTTGTCAGAGACCTTTATATATAACGAGATTACGCATATAAAGAGGTTTCACCCCATCGTAATAGCGAAAAACATACTGAATCGAGATGTTTTCCCATTTGAGGATATATTTTTATGGGAAAGAAACAAAATAGAATATATCCTGAGGGAACACAAAGCCGTGCTCATTCATGCCCACTTTGGCGGAGGGGGAATTATGGTTTTGCCAGTGGCTTTAAAACTCGGCATTCCCATTATCGTGGAATTCCACGGCATAGATACATCTCGATACCCACGGTACTTTGTATATCGGCGCAGATTAAAAAAACTCTTCGAGAAGGGCAATTGCTTCATCGCCGTATCAGAAGATATGAAAAACGATCTTGTGAAACTTGGTTGCGAGGAGGAAAAGATACGAGTATGTTATATCGGGATAGATGTGGACAAATTCAGCCTGAAACACCATAGGGTTGAAAACATAAATAAAATTGTAATGTGCGGTAGGTTCGTAGAGAAGAAGGGATTTGAGTATGGTATAAAGGCGTATGCAAGGATGAAAAATAAAAACACCCGACTTATCATCATAGGAGATGGAAAGTTAATGCCCCAGATGAAGGAAGTCGTGGAATCTCTTAAATTATCATCAAGCGTGGATTTTCTCGGTTTTTGTTCACACGACAGGGTGAAAGAGGAACTGAAGAGAGCGGATATTTTTCTTGCTCCCCATGTTACAGCTCGTAACGGAGATAAAGAGGGTATTCCAAATACGATAAAAGAGGCTATGGCAACGGGACTGCCGGTGGTATCAACCTACCACTCCGGCATTCCAGAGCTCGTGAAGGATGGCAGGAGTGGATTTCTTGTCAACGAGAGGGATGTGGAGGGCATGAGCCGCTGTCTCGAAAAGCTTTTAGATAATCCGGGCTTGAGAGAGGAAATGGGTAAAAGGGGTAGGCAGATGATACTGGAGAAATTTACCCTTGAAGGGGAGATAGAAGAACTTGAGGAGATATATGAAAGTAATGTCAAAAGGCTTTGATGGGATAACAGAAAAGGGAATACTTGCCTTTGTTTTCTTTCTTCCAATCTGTCCTCCGTTATCGGTACTCGGTGTACTCACTGCGCTGGTATTCTTCTTTATCAGACATAAGGACAAATTAAATTTCAGGCCAATCCTATTCTGGGTCTCCTTACTCGTTCTTTTATTCTTCACATTTCTCTCGGCGGCATTCTCCGTGCAGAGAAACCTCTCCTTCGGAAGATTTCCCTTTTACATTCTGTCTTTTCTTCTTTGCCTTTTGATCGCCAGATCTGGTGTCAACTCCGAAAGAATACTTAAACTACTTGTCATATCGGGGATAATAGTAACCGCTTTTGGCATTATCCAATATCTTACCGATTTTAATCTCGCGATACGGACACACCTCTTCTCGATAACATTCGCCACGAAAAAGGGAATAACCTCGACCCTGAGTAACCCAAATAGATTTGCCCAGTATCTGGTTCTCTTATTGCCTCTCGCGGCGGTCTCTCTCTATGTTCTTCGGGGGTTCAAATGGAAAATGTGTGCATTCTGTCTCATATTGCTCTCGTTTGTCTGTCTGTTTCTCACAAAATCATTTGCGGGTATATGTGCGGTCTCGGTACTGATACTGTTTGCTGTATTCATCAAAAATTGGAAGCTTGGAATAGTGCTGGTTCTTCTGCTATCGCTTATCTATGTTACAAATCAAAGAAAAATGGGGGACTTTACGCGAAGATTTACATCGTCCCGTTCCATTGAGACGAGGTTTTCTACCTGGAAGGTGGCTATTTCAGCGGTGAGGAAACATCCACTTACAGGTTGTGGTCTTTCAACCTTTCATAAAATAGCGACAGAGTATAAGGGCGACGAGAAGATAATGCATGGGCATGCTCATTCAATGTATGTACAGCTTTTATGTGAGACTGGAATGGCAGGATTTTTTGCTTTCATCTTCACTGTAGTGCTTTTTTTGCTGTACTGCTTTCAGAGGGGATCACCCATATCCTATGGATGTGCATTCTCTATAATAGGTGCGCTTCTAGCGGGCTTGACGGGTACAATACTGGAATTTTTGCCCCTCGCCATGCTTTTCTGGGCGATAATGGGTCTGGGCATCGGTGAGTACAATGAAAATTTTGTATCTTGAAAGTTATGGAGACATAGTGGGTGGAGGACAGGTAAGTTTACTCTATCTTTTAAAAAACCTTAATAGGGACGGGTTTATACCGTTAGTTGTGGTCCCGAATGAGGGCAGTTTAACAGATGAACTCGAAAGACATAAAATCCGTTTTGAAATACTTCCCATGCCCCCACTCAGAGGATGGAAAAATCTACTCGTACCAATAACCGTAAAAAGACTTCTTTATCTTGCCCGGAAGGAGAAAATAGACCTTATACACAGCAACACAACTAACTCTGCCCTATATGGTGTTCTCGTATCAAGGATTCTAAAAATTCCACATATATGGTGGGTCAGGGTTGAACCGAGATTAAATTTACCAGAAAAGATAGTAGCACATCTTACTACTTATATTGCCGTTGTATCAGAATTTGTGGGTGCAAGACTCCCTCAAGAGAGATTGTCCGTTGTTTACAACGGCGTGGATACTGAAAGATTTAAGCCCAACCGCGATAATAGATTCAGAAGAGAACTGGGAATGCCAGATGGCGTATTCCTGGTGGGAACAGTTGGTCAGCTTCTCCCGTACAAGGGACATAAGTTTCTCATTCGGGCAGCGAAAAGGGCAACAGAGGAAGAAAAGAATATTAGATTTGTAATAGTGGGTGGGGAAAGAAAAAAGGGATATAGAAAGGAACTTGAAAATGAGACCCATCATTTTGAGTTAGGGGATGCCATATCTTTCGTTGGTTTTCGAAAGGATATTCCATCCGTATTGAACTCGTTGGATTTGTTTGTTTGCCCATCTACGGCAGAGCACTTTGGAAGAGTAATAATAGAGGCAATGTCCTGTGGTCTCCCCGTGGTGGCGATAAACTCCGGGGGGGTTCCCGAGATAGTCGTGGACAATGTAACCGGAATTCTTGTCCCACCGGGGGATATTTCTGCACTCGCCGATGCAATACTTTACATAAAGAGGAATCTAGAAGAGCCAAAAAGAATGGGGGAAAATGGTCGCAAAAGGGTAGAAAGGTATTTCAGTATAGAGAAGAATGTATGTTTAACAGAGAAGATGTACAGGAAACTCGGGAGATGATTAACCCAGCGCATATAAACAGGGTGCTCTTGTTCGCTCATATGGGAATAGGCAATTTGATTATGTTTATGCCCGCCATGCGGACCTTTCGCAATTATTTCTCCGGGGCATCATTTTCACTTGTAACCTCCAGGCAACGCATAGGAAATTTCAAGGACCTTGTTAGAGACCTGATAGATGAGTACATACCCTTCAACGGATCTCATGCGGGAATCATTGAGAGAGAAAGATTCGTAAGTTCGATTAAAGAAAAAAATTTCGATCTACTTATAAAGAACTTCCTGGGTGACTATAACAACTTGCTCGGCAAGCTGGATGTTCCGCACAGGGTTGGCCACATCTCGTCTGGTGGTTTTAAAATAAGGAGAGATGGGGTATTCAATCACCCTGCAGTGATGAAAAAAGATGAGCATGAAATTGACAGAAACATGGAACTGTGCTATGCAATTGGAATTGAGGATATTTGCAAAGATTTCCGCATCTCTTTGGGTGTAAATGAGAGGAGATGGGCACACGATTTTTTAGCGGCTTATGATATCAATAACCCCATGGTATGTATGCAGATAGGCACTTCAAAAGGAAGCGATTGGAAAGAGTGGAGCGGTTTTGGGGATCTTGCTGAACTCGTTGGTAAGGAGACAAGGATTGCTCTTCTCGGTGATAAAAATGCTGTGCCTAAGGCGGATTGTATAAAAAAGTCAACTCCGTCTGTTATCAATCTGGTTGGCGAGACCACGCTCATGCAGGCGGCGGCGATATTGGAAAGAGCCAAACTACTTGTATCGAATGATGGAGGGCTCATCTGGCTCGCACAGGCACTATCGACGCCAGTTGTTGTGATATACGGTCCAACAGACCATACGAGAACCGGTCCAGTGGGTCCGAAGGATAAAATAATAAGAAAAGAACTTCCCTGCAGTCCCTGTTACCGAACGCCAAAAGATTATTACAAGCCAAGAAGATGCAGACTTAGGAGGTGCCTCTCTACCATAACACCTGACGAGGTAGCGGAAGAAGTGATTAAAACAATGTCTAATTTAAAATGACTCTATGACCCACCGATTACCAATTATTCCTTACTGCCTATTCCTTAGTGTTTAGTGCCTACTTTCACTCCAGTCCCCTTTCAACGAGTTTTCTGTACAGTCCATTTCTCTTCATAAGTTGCTCGTGCGTTCCCTCCTCCACTATCATTCCTTCGTCTATGACGACAATTCTTGTACAGTCCTTCACGGTTGAGAGCCTGTGTGCTATTACCAGTGCGGTCCTCCCCATAAGTACTTTTTGAATGGCGTCTTGCACCTTCTTCTCTGACATCTGGTCTAAGTGCGATGTCGCCTCATCAAAGATGAGAATATCGGGGTTTGAATACAATGCCCGCGCGATGGCAATTCTCTGCCTTTCGCCTCCGGATAGCGTTACCCCCCTTTCACCCACCATTGTTTCATATCCATCGGGCAGTTTTTCTATGAATTCGTCGGCATTTGCAAGTTTTGCGCACAACTTAATCCTATCCTCAACGCCCGTATCCTCTCCGTATGTGATGTTATTGCTTACGGTGTCATTGAACAAAAATGGTTCCTGAGTGACGAGTCCAATTCTCTTCCTCAGGTCCTTTATCCTTATCTTCCTTATGTCTACCCCGTCTACCTCTATGTAACCCGATGTCGGGTCGTAGAATCTCATCAATAGGTCGGCAATGGTTGATTTACCCGCACCCGACGGACCGACAAGTGCTATGCTTTGTCCCTTATTTATCTTCAGATTTATACCCCTTATGACATTCTCCCCACCATTATAACTGAACGAGACATCTTTAAATACCATACTATCTTTGAACTCGAAGAGTCTCACGGGGTTTGCATCCTCCACCACGGTTGGCATCAATGACAGCACTCTCTTGATCCTATTCATCGCCTGGATACCCTGTTGAAGATTCACATTTGCACCGGGTATCCTCTTCAAAGGATCCATCATAGAGATGACACAGGCGAGAAACACGATAAACCTGTCGGGTGTAATAAATTGATTGAATACCTGATAAACACCGTAGGATATTACAGCACATATTCCGACTGCTATTATGAGTTCCGAAAGTGGCGTTCCGACGAGGCCAATCCTCTCAAATCTAATGCGAGATTTGAAGTATTTTCTGGAAGAATGCAAGACCTTCTCCGTCTCTTTTTTCTCCATCGCAAATGCCTTGACTATCTTTATACCCGATAGACCCTCACTGAATTGAGATGTGACATCTCCTATATTCTCCTGAACCGTATCACTCCGTTCCCTCAGTCTCTTCCCAAGAAAATTTACGAGTTTTGTAATCAACGGGAATATGACCACCGTAACAGCCAGAAGCTGCCACGATAAATAGACGGCGAGACAAAAATAGGCAAGTATAAGCAAAATCTGTCTTATTATCCCCAGAAGCCCATTACGGACACTTCTCTCAATCCTCCCTATATCATTTGTTACCCTTGAGACCCATGCCCCCGACTTCGTTCTGTGGAAATAATCGAGTGAGAGTGAGTATATATGCTCTATCATATCCCTTCTTATATTTTGTATTGCGCCTTCCTCTGTGGCAACGGCAAGATAGCGATGGAAATAACCGAATACTCCCTTAAGCAAAAATACAGAGACCAGTACTATCTGCAGCCTTATTATGGCGTTCCATTTTGAACCAATGAGTATCCAGTTTGTAAAACGATTTAAAATATCGGCACCACCGAGGGCGGATTTTTCGTAAAATATACTCTGCAAGAAAGGAGAGATGAGTGATAAAGAGAGACTGGAGAGAATCGCAAATCCCAGCATGAATATAATGGAGAAGATAAATTTATTCTTGTATGGCTTTAGGTATTTAAATAAGTCACGCATGTAGGAATTATACAGCACAACTTTGGATTTGTCAAGGAAAAAATTATCTCCACTGCAACCAGTGCCGATAGATTTTGCTTGACTTTTTGGGGGTTTTATGTTATACTATCTCACCCTAAAGATGGTGCCAAAAATTGTCTATTGCAAGGGGGTAATCGACTTTGGTGGGGCACTGTCTTCGGTGAGCAGTTCGGCGAGCTCACTGCCGAGCCGCTCAGCCGAACCGTTTACAGTGCCGATACTCGTTACCCTGCCTGTCTACCGACAGGTAGAAAGGGTGACCAACCGGGGTAACCAGTGTCTTGTAACTGAAGTATCTTTACACCTGTCATTGCGAGCGACCATAGGGAGCGTGGCAATCTCATAGACGAGATTGCTTCGGCTTCGCCTCGCAATGACATTGTAAACTTATTTATGTTCCAGGACACTAGCCTACGAGCGATTTAAATCTGTACTTAATTTCAGGTGGAGATTTCACCACTGGAGGTTGTATGCCCAAACGAGTGATCATCATGGGTGCGGCGGGAAGAGATTTTCACAATTTCAATGTGTTTTTCAGAAACAACAGAGAATATGAGGTTTTGGGGTTTACCGCAACCCAGATACCAGACATTGAAGGCAGAAGGTACCCACCTGTCCTCGCGGGGAGTTTGTACAGAGAGGGCATACCAATATATCCCCAATCTGAGTTGACACATCTCATAAAAGACCTGAGTGTTGATATTGTTGTATTTGCATACAGCGATGTTTCGCACAACTGCGTTATGCATATTGCATCTACGGTGCTTTCTGCCGGCGCAGACTTTGTGCTTCTCGGTCCAAAATCCACGATGATAGAGTCCCAAAAACCTCTCGTATCAGTCTGTGCAGTGAGAACGGGTTGCGGAAAGAGTCAGACCTCAAGAAGGGTCGCCGATATACTCAAAAAACACAACAAAAGGGTGTGTATCATAAGACACCCCATGCCTTATGGAGACCTTGAGAAACAGGTCGTTCAGAGATTTGCCAGTTATGACGACCTCGACAGAGAGAAATGCACGATCGAAGAAAGAGAGGAGTACGAACCCATCATAGACAGGGAAATGGTGGTATATGCGGGCGTTGATTACGGTGAGATTCTCAAGAGGGCAGAGAAGGAGGCAGATGTGATACTGTGGGATGGTGGTAACAATGATTTTCCCTTCTATAAACCCGATGTCTCAATAGTGGTTGTGGATCCATTGAGAGCTGGTCATGAGGTTCTCTATCATCCGGGCGAAACAAATCTGCGCATGGCGAATGTGATAGTTGTAAACAAAATGGATAGTGCAAAGGATGACGATGTCAAAACAGTCAATAAAAATATAAAAAATGCAAATCCAGATGCCACGGTTATATTTGCAAATTCGTCCATCTCCATCACGGATCCCGATATTATAAATGGCAAAAGGGTGCTGGTAGTGGAAGACGGTCCAACACTTACGCACGGAGGAATGGCCTATGGTGCGGGGTTTGTGGCAGCGAAGAGGTTTGGAGCAAAGGAGATAATAGACCCGAGACCATATGCAGTCGGTTCCATAAGAAATGCCTATAAAAAATACACGACGACTGGCAGTGTGTTGCCCGCGATGGGTTATGGCGAACAGCAGATAAGGGAGCTCGAGGAGACAATAACTAAGACCCCCTGCGACTCGTTGGTGGTGGCTACACCAATAGATATAACGAGGATAATAAAAATACGAAAACCCTATACACGTGTGAGATATGAACTCGAGGAGATTGGAAAACCAGATATAGAGGAAGTGCTTTTAAAAACGGTGTTAAGAGAAGATGTCAGGTAAAAGGTGATAGGTGATAAGTAAAATGTGTAATGACAGTTCGTTTGTTGGAGTGATACCCTTTAGGGTGTTATACCCTTCATGGAGTGACACCCTTTAGGGTGTTATACCCTTTGAGTTGTTAGGTGAGAGATGCGTATAGGTTTTTTACAATACAATCCAGTTTTTGGAGATAAAAAAGGGAACCTTGAGAGAGTGGGAGAAATGCTTTCAAGGGAGAAAAACGCCTTTATAGTCTTACCAGAGCTCTGCTTTACAGGGTATGTATTCCAGGATAAGAAGGAAGTTGAAACAGTCGCCGAGGAAATGGTTGGTCCCACGGTAGGGTATCTCACCCCCATTGTGAGAGATAATAATCTCTTTCTTGTATTCGGTTTGGCAGAGAAAATGGGGGAGAAGCTCTATAATTCATCCTGTCTTTTGTCCCCCATGGGTGAGACCAGAATCTACCGTAAGGCACATCTGTTCGACAGGGAAAAACTCTTTTTTACCCCCGGAGATACGGGATTTCCCGTATTTGATGTGGAATTCGATGGCAGTCGGGTAAAGGTAGGTCTTCTTATTTGCTTCGATTGGATATTTCCAGAACCCTGGAGAATCCTTACGCTCAAAGGGGCACAGATTATCGCACACCCCGCAAACCTCGTCTTTCAATATTGTCAGGATGCTATGGTTACGAGGGCCATTGAGAACAGGGTCTTTATAATTACCGCGAATCGCGCCGGGGAAGAAAGGCGTGTTGAATTTACGGGAAGGTCGCAGGTTGTGGGAACAAAAGGAAATATTCTAATTCGGGTGGGGGAGAGGGTTGAGGGAATATGGACTGTCGAATGTGATCCCGGTGAAGCCAAGAATAAGATGGTTACGGAGAAAAACGATGTATTGAGCGACAGGAGAGAGGACTTATACGCAATTGAAGAGAAATAAAGAGTAGCTCACTACTTCATATATTGTAATCTATAGAGGGCGTAATACATGCCCTTCTTTTTTATCAATTCACTGTGCGTTCCCTCCTCCACTATTTTTCCCTTATCTATCACGAGTATCCTGTCTACCGTTTTTATGGTAGATAGCCGGTGGGCTATCACTATACTTGTTCTCTCCTTCAGCAGCTTCGCTATTGCATCCTGTATGAGAGATTCTGTCTCTGAATCTACAGAGGAGGTTGCCTCGTCAAGGATGAGAATTGTGGGATTCGTCGCGAGTGCCCTTGCAAATGCAAGAAGCTGCCGCTCACCTATGGAAAATCTTGCCCCCCTTTGCTTTGCGTCTGTGTCGTATCTACCAGGGAGTTTATCTATGAACTTGTGGGCATTCACATACTCTGCCATCCTGCTTATATCTTCATCGCTTATACTTTGATTGTTCAGTCTTATGTTGTCTTTTATACTGCCGGAGAATATAAATACATCCTGCATGACTATACCTATATTCTGCCTCAGGAAATTTATGTCGTATTCTGAAATGGGCACGCCGTCTACGAGGATTTGTCCTCTTTCGGGTTCGTAGAACCTTGGGAGCAGGCTTATTATGGATGTCTTTCCCGCCCCCGTGGGGCCAACTATTGCCACCCGTTCTTTCGGATTCACTGCAAAACTCACATCCTTCAAAACCCACTCCTCTTCATATCTATGCCATGTGTTCCTGAACTCTATCCTTCCCTCTAATCTTTGCTTTCTTATCTTTCCCCTATTTTCTTCTACCTCTTTTGTGTCCAGGAGTGTAAATACGCGTTCAGAAGCTGCCATTGCCTCCTCTGCTATATTAAATCTTTCGGATATATCCATTATCGGTCTGAAGAACATATTTACATACGAGAGAAATGCGACAAGTACACCCAGAGTTACGGCACTCTGTATTACCTGTCCTCCACCATACCATAAAACAAGTGCCATAGCCACAGAAGCAAGAATATCCACAACTGGTCTGAATACACCATATGTCAATATCTGTTGCATATTGGTTTTGTAGTAATCCTCGTTTACGCTGCCGAAAGTTTCCTTTATCCTTCTTTCCTGGTTAAATAGTTGAATAACCTTTATTCCATTTAGACTCTCCGATATTTTTGAATTCAACCTGGCAAGTAGGAGTCTTGCCCTTTGATAAACCTTTCTCACCTTTACCCTGAATATCGACACAACCACGGCTATCAATGGTATGACGATAAAAGATACCAATGAAAGTCTTAACTCGAGATGGAGCATCACAACTACAACTCCTATACACTGGAATACATCCTGAAACAGACCGGTCAATACATCCGTGAAAAACTCATTTATTTTTTCTACATCGTTTGTCGACCTTGTTACGAGCCTTCCAGAGGGCATGCGGTCAAAGAATGAAAGTTTTAAACGCTGAAGGTGGATAAATACATTCTCTCGTATACGATGCATAACTGCCTGTCCCACATATGCGAGAGCAAATATTGAGACAAAGGTTAAACCAAGATGAAAAACTAAAAGCACAAGAAATATGGAGGCAATATGTTTTACCCCCTTCACATCACTTTTTCGAAGTGTTAATATTTCTTTCTTACTCAGTCGACTGAGTCCCTTATGGGAAAGTAGTCTTACATTCTCAAATTCCTTGTGGTCAACCGCTTTCCATATAGCATCATCGTATGGTGCCTTAAAGAGATAGTATTTTTCTCTTTGGAGTCTCCCCTCACCGTACAGTTCTCGTACGAATGTGGAGGGGAGCAATGCTACCGTGTTTGATTTTATCGCATAGTGTTCCTCATCCAACCTTATGAGTGCCTCCGGCTTAAATGATTTAATTAATGCTATGTCTTTTTCACTGGGGTGTATGACCTGGACGGTGGAGATTATATAGTCATCTATAGCCATCTTTGTAAGGTAAGGGAAGAAAATCTGTATTCCAGTGAGCACAACGGTCAATATTATTGCCCCAATTATGAGCCATTTCTGTCTTCCCAGATACCCAAGAAGTCTTTTTACGATTATCCGGTTGGATACTTTCCTTATTTTATCCTCTTCATACATAGTCAGGATACTCGATAACACCCTGAAGGGTGTCACTCCAACTAACTAACTAACTAACAAACCAACTAACTAACAAACTAATTCACAGCACTTCCTCCAGTTGCTGGAGCCTGAATAGATTTGCGTAGAAACCGTTCATTTCGACCAATTCTTGGTGGGTTCCCCTCTCTGTTATCTCTCCATCCTGCAAAACGATTACCTCGTCAGAATCTATCAGACTTTTCAATCTGTGTGAGACTATAGATGTAGTTCTCTCCTTCAAAAAATCCCTGAGGTTGTCTATGATTTCTGCCTCCTTTTCCGTATCCACAGATGAGAGCGCGTCATCGAGTATAAGTATCGACGGGTTTTTGATTATTGCCCTCGCGAGGGTTATCCTCTGCCTCTGTCCTCCCGAGAGAGACAGTCCCCTTTCACCAACAACTGTATCAAGTCCCTTGGGGAATCCTTCAATTTCATCGGACAGCCCGCACAATCTCACCACCTCTACTATTTCGTCATCGGTAGCATTTGGGTTCCCAAACCTTATGTTTTCCCTTATCGTATCAGAAAATAGGAAGACATCCTGGGGTACAAATCCGACTGACCTCCGCAGTATCTTCAGGGGAATTTCTCTTATGGGTACGCCATCGAACAATATCTCACCCTTTTCTACCTCGTACAACCTCGCAATAAGTGCAACAAGTGTAGACTTTCCAGAACCTATCCCGCCCACTATGCCAATTTTTTTGCCTGGTTCCGCATAAAGGTCTATATTTTTCAGAATGGGTTTTCCATTATATGAGAAAAATACACTCTTCATATCTATCAGTCCCCTTATCGTTTTAATCTTTGCCTTACCCGTATCCTTTATTTCAGGAGAGACATCGAGTAATTTATTTATCCTTCCCATAGAAGCAGAACCCCTTTCTATGATATTGATAACCCATCCTATGGCGATCATGGGCCATACGAGTATCATAAGATAGGATTGGAATGCAACAAAATCACCCATAGAT
>DFBT01000046.1:0-1096 GCA_002366725.1 Caldifarciminota bacterium UBA3073 | reverse complement strand
AATATCAACGGGAAAAAGAATCCCCACACCTTTATTAGGTTGATGTTTCTTCTAATATAATCTCTGCTTACGGAGAGGAATTTGTTTATCTCTCCCTCTTCCTGATTATATCCCCTCACCACCCTTATACCCCTTACATTTTCTTCAACACAGGACGAGAGATCAGAAAACCCCGCCTGAACCTCCTCAAATCTTTTGTGTATCAATCTGCCGAACCGCAAACCTATAAATATAAGAAGAGGAAACGGAATGAGAGCCATAAGTGTAAGTTTGAGATTTATGAATATCATGAAGACTATCGAGAGGGAGCCAAGCACGAGAATATCTGTGCCAATTATTATACCCATACCTATCGTTCTCCTCACGGCATCAACATCATTCGTGGCATGCGCCATAAGGTCACCGACCCGCGTGTTTGAATAAAATTTCATTCCGAGATTTTCAAAGTGTGAGAATAATTTCAAACGGAGATTTCTCTCGATCCTTCTTGCCGTTCCCGCAATAAGATACCTCCAGAAAAATCTGCATATACCAACTCCCAGTGCGATGGAGACTATATAAAGTGCGTACCTTAAGAGTATAGCAACTTGCGCATTTCCACCGACAAGAGTGTCAATCGCATACTTTACTATCCTCGGTATAAATAACTGGAGTATATCTACCACTACGAGTGCGATAAATCCAGTGATGAGATACCGTTTATACCTTAAGATATCTTCTTTTATGGTAAGGAAATTTCGCATACCGCTTTCAACAAAAAGTGATTATAACACAAGATAGCAAAAAAGTCAAGATAATTTCGGACATCCATAGAGGGTATCCCTACGGAAGAGGAGGTATGGTGTTCAGGTAAACATACAAAGTAGGACTACGGGTTTGTTTCGTCTCATACCATAACCATAAATTTTCGTTCCCAGAAATGTCCGCCACATAATTCTGTATTACGCGCTCGGAGTGATACCATTTGACGATGTTCAATCGACATAGTGACTTATCTCTTCCTCGCAACAAATATCTGTTCACCCGAGTAATAATTGTAAGGCTTTTTGTCAAATGTACCAAAGACATTTCCTATCTCGAAACCATGTTTCTTGAG
>DFBT01000086.1 GCA_002366725.1 Caldifarciminota bacterium UBA3073 | reverse complement strand
ACCGAAGGAAAAATCAAGAAAAATCTTGATTGAGTGTTTGAGTTTTTATCAGAGTTAAGGTGTGGAGTAGGTTAGAAGTGTTATTTGGGAAGATTTTTAATCTCTCTGGGCTTTGATTATTGGGAACTGTACAGACAAAATTGCGAATCGTCTCATCTATCAGTGAGGTTCGATTCTCCTGGTGTTGCGGACGCAATTTAACATCTATCGAATTTGTCGAAGTGAAGCGAAAATCCCGTCCCGCCGTATCGGGATCCCGCCAGCGGCGGGACATTTGTGGGAAGGTAGAGAAAGAGAAGGATACTATCTCACTTTTAACAGTTTACTGCTTTCTGTGTATTCACCAGCATTAAACTTAAGAAAGTATACTCCACACGGTGCTTGTTCTCCTGAATTATAGCTTCTATCCCACATTATTTTGTGCAGTCCAGGGTCAAGCTCATCGTCTATAAGGTCTACTACAAGTCTTCCTAATACATCATATATCTTGAGCGTTATGTGTGTCGGTTCTGGAAGTTCAAATTGGATGAGCACATAATCAGCCAGTGGGTTAGGATAAATTTTGTTGAATTGAACCTTATCAGAGATTTCTGCATAAGGCTCTTCAATTCCAATAAGCAAATTCTCATATATCTGTAGCCCGGCTTGATGATTTGCAATATATATGTATTCTCCAGAAATTGCTACACCATGAGCCCAGCCCGGTGTATCATAATAGCCTACTTCATTTGGTGATGATGGTGTAGAAACATCAATTACCCTTAATCCAACCTTGTCACCTGACTCAGCCCAATAATCTGCAACATAAGCATATTCTCCAGAAACTGCTACATCACAAGCATAGCCTGGTGTATCATAGTGTCCTACCTCACTTGGTGATGATGACGTTGAGACATCAATTACACTTAACCCAGTTTCATCTGCAACATATGCATATTCTCCAGAAACTGCTACACTACGAGCATAGCCTGATGTACCACACCACCCCACCTTGCTTGGTGATGATGGCGTTGAGACATCAATTATACTTAAAGCGCCATCTGCAACATATGCATATTCTCCAGAAACTGCTACACCAAAAGTATAGCCCAGTGTATCATAGTGGCCTACTTCACTTGGAGATGATGGCGTTGAGACATCAATTACTCTTAGCCCACACTCCCCAACTGCAACATATGCATATTCTCCAGAAACTGCTACACCATGAGCCCAGCCCGGTGTTGTATAATAATAGCCTACCTCATTTGGTGATGATGGTATAGAGATATCAATTACCCTTAACCCACCAGGGCCATCTGCAACATATGCGTATTCCCCTAAAACGGCTACGCCCTCGGCATAACCCGGTGTATCATAACAGCCCACCTCATTTGGTGACGGTGGAGTAGAGATATCAATTACCCTCAACCCAGTTTCACGATCTACTGCATAGGCGTATTTTCCGGATACTACTACATCACAAATAGAGAGCGGTGTATTATAATAGCTTACTTCGTTCGGCGATGATGGCGTCGAGACATCAATTATTCTTAATCCAGAGTCTCCGTATGCAACATATGCATATTCTCCAGAAACTGCTACACCATGAGCCCAGCCCTGTATATTATAGTAACCTACTTCGCTCGGTAATGACGGTGTTGAGATATCAATTATTCTCAATCCAGACCAATAATTTGTAACATATGCGTATGGGCCAGAAACTACTACGTCCATAGGCCTTAGTTCATTACAATAGCCTACCTCATCCGGTAATGATGGTGTTGAGATATCAATTATTCTTAATCCAGACCATTCATCGGCAACATATGCATATTCTCCAGAAACTGCTACATCACGAGCCAAGCCCGGTGTATCATAATAGCTTACCTCATTCGGTAATGATGATGTTGAGATATCAATTATTCTTAATCCAGAGTCTCCATCAGCAACATAAGCATATTCTCCAGAAACTGCAACACCAAAAGCGTAACCCGGTGTATCATAATAGCTTACCTCATTCGGTAATGATGGTGTTGAGATATCAATTATTCTTAATCCAGAGTCTCCATCAGCAACATAAGCATATTCTCCAGAAACTGCAACATCGTAAGCATACTCCGGCGTATCATGATAGCCTAATTTTACAGGACTTGATGGATTTGCTATATCCCATATTTCAAGCCCTGCTTCACCTGTTGCAATATAGAGCCTGTATCTAGATTCATCGTAGAATAGACCTTCCACCAAACCTCTTGTATGAATTTTTTCAGATAGCTTAATTGGATTTTCGGGTGTAGAACCATCAATGACATACACACCACCGCCTGAACCGCAAAATGCAATATCTCTTGCCGTGTCAACCGTCACTGCATAAGAGGGACCAAATGGCCAGTTGCCTACAAATCTCACATTAAGGGAATCTCTCTCATGATTTGTTTGCTCAACCGAAAGACCCTCGCCGAAATATTCGCTGCGGTAGACTCTACTCCAGAGAATGTGAGGCTCTTGGTCAACTATGGCGGTGGCCAGGTACATCATTATCCCTGCCAAATAGATCGTCCTACAAAGTTTGTGCATATACACCCCTTAAAAATCTCTAATTCTTGTAATTAACCGTTGAATTCTTTATTATCCTCGTCACTCAAAATTCTCAACAATCTAAATTTCATATTTATTGCTTTTAATCTCCTCTTCTATATCATTAGACAGCTCTTGCAAAAAATCAATGAAAAACTGGGAAAAACTGGGGTCAGGCTCAAGTAGGAGGATGGGGTCAGGTCTTTAATTTTAAATTTCTATCATCCCTTCAACAAGTTTTTTGGGGGTGGGGTTTTTCTATTACCAGTTCTTCCGTCATTTTCGCCTTGATTGAGGTATTGGAATAACCCGATCTGAATATTTTCACTATTGTCTGAAATGTAACGTGGTATAGCCATCCAGTATATTCCTTCTCAACAGTCTTGTCATAGCATCAATATATCATATCTTTAGGAATAGGGCAAGAAAATATTTAAAATTAAAGACCTGACCCCAATCTTTTGAAAGTCTCGATTAAATAGCCGCTTTTGGGATATATATATTGAAACGCGTTCCCCTTGAATAATCTTTCTCTATCCTATTAGTGACCTCTACTTTTCCATTATAGCTCTCAGCAATAGTTTTCACTAAATACAATCCAATATTAATACTCTTTTTTTCCTTTACCCCCCTTTTGAATATTTTTTCTTTTTCATTATCTGGAATACCCTTACCATTATCCTCAATAGATACCTTGCAGAAACCATTTTCTTTCACGGTATAGATATTGATTTCATCGCAACCAGAGTGAATAAGGGCATTTTGAACCAAATTTGAAAACATGTCCTCGAGTAATGAATCTGCTCTCACCATCATTTTCGCTGGTTCATAATCTATCCTTATTCCTTTATCTTTAGCTATAGGAGAAAGATTTTTAACAACTTTCTTCATAACAGAATCAAGAGATACATCCTCCAATTCTCGTTTCTTCTTTATTTTCGCCAAATACTCCACTCTTTCAATCAAATCCACGCTCATTCTTGTCGCACGCAAAGCTTTTTCGACAAAACCCGTCTGTTCTTTAGACAGATTCGTTTTTTTTAGTAATCCTAAATATCCTATTATCACCTGATCTTTATTGCTGATATCGTGCATCAATAAAGAATTGTAGAACTTTACTTTTTCCTCCGCCTGCCTTTTCTCCCTGAGCAGACGGTGCTTCACAAGTGCCTCTCTGATTGTAGCCAAAACCTCATCCATGTTCAAGGGCTTGATGATGTAGGCGAATGCTCCCTCGTTAAGGGCACGCACCGCAGTCTCTACAGAGGCATAGGCAGTGATCATGATCACCGCCATATCAGAATGCATCTCTTTTAAAGGCGGCAGTAGCTCTATCCCTTCCATATCGGGGAGCATAATATCAATGAGAGCAACATTGAATCTTGTTTGCCTTGCCTTATCAATAGCCTCACGACCTGTACTGGCTATGTCAACAATGTAGCCCTTCTCCTGGAATATGTCCGAAAGGGTTTCACGGAGGGCTGGGTCATCATCTATAACCAAAAGCCTATTTTCAGTCATAACCACCACCCTTGCCTGGATTTTTTAAAAGCCTTTTTTCTTCTTTCTTCGCGTATCTTTTCCACAAGAGCGATGACTTTATCCGTGTCAAAGGGTTTGTAGATGCATGTGTAGGCAGCCCTTTTCAACGCCTCCTCCACAAGTTCTGCTGTTTCCTCCCGATAACCAGTCATCATGACCGCAGTCATGTTGGGGTTTACCTCCTTTATCGCGAGGTATATCTCCAGGCCGTTTAAAACCGGCATTTTCACATCGATGAAGATAATGTCAATGTCATTCTCCTTAGCAAATTGGATCGCTTCCTTTCCGCTATGGGCAACACCTACCTTATAGCTCTTCTCCTGCAAGACATCCTTGAGGGTTTCACAGGTAGCCGGGTCATCATCCACCACCAGTATAAAACACCCTTTTTCAGCCTTCTCGATGAGGTCCACAATCTTTTGAATATCCAGGGGCTTGTAGATTATGCCATAAGCCCCCTCCTCCAGTGCCTCCTTCACGAGGTCCTCTACGGAGTAGCCGGTCATCATGACAACCCTCGTCGAGGGTCTTATCTCCTTAACTTCCTTAAAGGTCTCCACCCCATTGATTTTAGGCATCTTAATATCCATCAAAGCAAAATCATATGCCTTCTCCCTGATCATTTCAATCGCCCTATAGCCATCCTCTGCCGCAGCTGCATCATAGCCTACAGCATCTAAGATATCTAACATGGTCTCTCTCATACCGGGGTCATCATCCACAACAAGTATGCTGATTTTCTTCTCCATTTCACTCACCTCTTTCTTTCTCCTCCTCGAGCGGTAGTTTGATGGTGAAGGTTGTGCCCTCTCCAATGCCACTCTCAACCTCTATCACACCCTTATGGCTATCAATGATTCCCTTCACTATCGTAAGTCCCAAGCCTATACCCCTTGCCCGTGTGCTGAAAAGCGGCTCGAATATCTTCTGAATATTTTCCTCTGGGATACCCTCTCCTGTATCCCTTATCATCATCTCTACAAAATCCCCCTTAACACCGGTGTTTATATCAAGCCTTCCTCCCTCTGGCATTGCCTGAACAGCATCGGAAATGATGTTTATGAATACCCGCCGGATTTGGTCGGGATCCAACTGGATTCTTGGCAGTTTCTTATCCAATTGGGATTCGACAGAGATGTTTTCAGGTATTTTGATTTCAGCCAATGCGTCAATAATGATGCTGTTCAGGTCATATTCCACGAGAGAAGGTGGTCTTGCTTTGGAGAATTCAAGGAGGTCTGAAATTATCTTGTTGGCCCTCTGAACCTCCCCCTGAAGGATGTCCAGGTGCTTTTTTACCTTCTCGTCTGCATCTTTAAGTTTCATGTTCAAGTAGTAGGCTGAATTGCCGATAACTCCAAGAGGATTGCGCAGCTCATGCCCCATCCCGCCGGCCAACTGCCCAAGTACGGCCAGCTTCTCCTGGCGCAACAGACGTTCCTGCATTTCCGTGCGCTCGGTGATATCGTGAAGCAGCAGCACTGCGCCAGCATGGCCACTCAGATTGCCCGTGATGATTTCAAGAGGTATTGTCTTGCCATTTTTCTTTTTTCCTGCAGCCAATCCAATGTGAAAACCCTCCCTTTCAAGTGTATCAAATATCTCGTGCCAGTGCTCCGAACTTGATTGCTCGGCGAAATAGAGAAGATCGGCTTTTTGGTTGATAACTTCGTCCATCTCATAACCAAACATCCTCTTAACCGAGCTATTGCACATAACGATAGTTCTGTCCGAATTGATCACCACAAATACATCCGGGCTAATGCTATCGATAATATTCTCCAATTCCTCCTTTCTTCTATCAGCTTCTTTCCAACGGCGGTAAGTTAGCCAGAGCAGCAAAGTAACCCCGAGAAAAATAAGATTAACGGAGAATTCCCTGACAGCCAAACGGGTATAGGCTTTAAAAAAATCGTAAATCATATCCGTAAAGTTAATGGCTATGTTGATTGCTACAAAGCCACCCGCCACAATCAAGACTACCACCAAATAAAGCACCTCTCTATTTCTTATCCTGGTTACTTTCATTTTGAATGCCCTCTTCATCCTGCGATATATTTCACTCTAATCAAGATCCTCAACATTAGCTTCTTTTACATTAAAACTGCCGTACTAAGCTCAGCTGAACAAATTTAAGAGCAAGATTAGCAATTATAACATAAGAAAGCAAGAAAGTCAAGCAAAATCAACTCAAACCCAAGCTGCATACTAATCCTATAGTTTCCGTTCAACACTTTATATGAACCGAGGTCAAGTCTTGGCCTCAGTGAAATAGCTTCACCTTTCACAAGGCAGGCATCAGACATTTCTCTGAATGACTCGCGAATTCTGTGTTGAAGCTGTCTCCTATACCATCCAGTATTTTCGGTCGAGGGTTCTATACTGAATTGCTTCGGATATGTGGAAGGGTTGTATATCAGGGGAATCTTCTATGTCCGCTATGGTTCTCGATACCTTCAGAATTCTATCGTACGCCCTCGCGGATAGACCAAACTTTGATATCGCCGCCTTCAGGAGTTCATCGCAGGAGGCATCTATTTCGCAGTACTTCCTAATATCTTTGGATGTGAGTTGTGCATTACAATACATTCCCTTTCTGTCCTTGTACCTTTCGAGCTGTCTCCTCCTCGCCCTGTTTACCCTCTCCCTTATCACCTCGCTCTTCTCACCGGATGAACGTTCCTTCAGTTCATCGTAAGTGAGGGCGGGAACCTCTATGTGTATATCTATCCTATCCAAGAGCGGTCCCGATATCTTCGATACATACTTCTGAATCATCCCAGGTGTGCAGGTGCAGTTATGATGCAAGTCTCCGAAATATCCACAGGGACAGGGGTTCATTGCGGCGACGAGCATAAACCTCGACGGGAATGTCAGCGATATAGCCGCCCTCGATATCGTCACTCTCTCATCTTCTATCGGCTGTCTCATAACCTCCAGTACATTCTTGTTGAATTCGGGTAGTTCGTCGAGGAAGAGTACTCCGTTGTGTGCCAGAGATACCTCCCCCGGTCTCGGATGTTGTCCCCCGCCAATGAGACCCGCATCTGATACCGTGTGATGTGGACTCCTGAATGGCCTCGTGGCGACTATTGCCTTTCCACCGAGAAGTCCCGTAACAGAGTGTATCTTTGTTGTTTCGAGCGCCTCCGGGAGCGTGAGCTCTGGTAACACCGAAGGCAGTCTCCTGGCGAGCATTGTCTTGCCCGAACCGGGTGGGCCGATCATAAGCAGGTTGTGTCCCCCGGCAGCGGCAACCTCAAGAGCTCGCTTTGCGCTCTCCTGTCCCTTTACATCCGAGAAGTCCTCCGTATACTGCGATGCCTCATCCCAAACCTCGTCGAGGTTCACCCTGCGGGGCGTGATCTCTATCTCATCATTCAGGAATTGAACAGCTTCCCTCAGGCTCTTTACCGGATAGACATCTATATCCTGAGTTATTGCCGCCTCCCTCGTGTTCTCCTCGGGAAGAATCATCTTAGAAAAGCCGTTCTCCTTGCAGGATAGAGCCATGGGAAGTGCTCCCCTTACTCCCCTCAGCGTGCCGTCGAGTGAAACTTCACCCGCTATTACCGTTTCTTCGAGCTTATCTTTTTTTACCGTGCCGTTTGCGGCGAGAATTCCAAGTGCTATGGGGAGGTCAAATCCAGAGCCCTCCTTCTTCATATCCGCGGGGGCAAGATTCACCGTTATCCTCTTTAGTGGCACCTCAAAGCCCGAGTTCTTTATCGCCGTTCCCACCCTGTCCTTTGACTCTTTTACCGCCGCATCCGGCAGTCCGACCGTTGAGAATGTGGGAACACCCCTGGCGAGGTCAACCTCCACCAGAACGAGGTACGCATCTATGCCCAGGACCGCCTCAGAATTTACTCTCGCTATCATATCAACTGATTAAACGGGTCAACAGATTAAACAGATCAACTGATTAAGCAAACGAAACTGATATTTTTGTCAACGCCTGCCTGCCGGTAGGCAGGGATTAAACGGTTAGATTTTTCCCTTGTGAATCTTTCAATTTTCTGAATGAGATACCCTCGATTATCTTATTTAAAAAAGCCTCAGAATTTTTTAGGGTCCGTAAGTACTCCAATCTTAGAAGATTATCAAGTTGTAAACGTATTAAGGGTACTGCAGCAGTAAAATTCCAATGCTCAATTAGAGAATCAAAACCAACGAGGTTATTTCCAATTCACCCTTATTTTTTACTCTGGCTACTTCCTCATACGCCCCTAATGTATCTGTATCTATCTGCGCTAATCCCTGCCTACCGGCAGGCAGGTGCGTCCAATTTATGCACCCTTTTTGCCTCGCCGGGCAGGAAGCTCGTCGCGGTTCCGCTCTCTGTCCTTATTATTATCTCTCCGTCATCGCCCAGATTTATAAATTCACCTCTTACCTTGCCGTTCTCAGTTTCTATCTCCACATACCTGTTCATAAAAGATAGGTGTTCTCTCACGGAGTCCATTATATTTTCTTTTTTAAGATTGCCTTCAAATATTGAAAGAAATGCAGAGAGTATTGACTCTCTGTCGGCTGGCTTCCCGGTCTCCATCCTGATAGATGTGGCATTGTCAAAGGGAAGCGCTGTCTCGTTGACATTCACTCCAACTCCAATAACCGCAAGCTGTCTCTGCATCTCAACCAGTATTCCGCATATCTTTTGGCCGCTCACCACGATGTCATTTGGCCATTCAATCTCTGCCCAAAGCCCACACTCATCCCTTAATGCTTCAACAACAGACAATGCGGTTCCCATAGAGAGCAGTGGAATCTTCTCTACAACGAGAGAAAATGTGAGCGATTTACCCTTGCGAGAAGACCACATCCTGCTAAACCTTCCCCTTCCCCTGTATTGCTCATCTGCCACGATCGCATATCCCTTCTTAACCACCCCGCTTTTGATGAGTTCCTTTGCACGGTCCTGTGTGGATGGAAGTCTCTCGTAGAAGAGAAACTTTTCCTTTGTAAAGAGCTCATTACCTCCGTATACCCTATCCACATCCACAATGAAAATTTATTAAGAACAATGTCTAATTTCTAATGTCAAATGTCTAGTCGGTGTCTAATGTCAGAATGTCTACAAAAAGGTCAAAAGTTGGAAGGAGCAATAGCATCTTGGGCATTGAATATTGAGATTTAATTAGTCATTAGAAATTGGTATTTGGTCATTTATATTCTATTACCCTTATCTCGATATTCCCAACGAGGTCCATTATCTTTGCCCAATCCTTGAGGCCACCCTCTTCAAGCGTTATATGGGTGGCATCTGCAACTATTTGATCGAATGTCGGGTCCACCTCGACCCATTTTCCGACCCACACCTTGTTCCAGGCGTGATAATAGAAATAACCATTCATCAATACCAGGCCGACACATATATCCGTGGGAATTCCCGCCGCCCTTGAGAGGGCACAGAAAAGGACGGCGTGTTCATTGCAGTCACCCTCGAGTGTCCCGAGAACATCAACGGCACTCGGGATCGTTGCGGACGGAATATCCTTCACATTCTTATCTATCCAGGAGATAAGCTTCTTTACCCTGTCCCATTCGTCACCAATACCCCTCATTATCTGGTTGGACTTATTTCTTATTCCCCTATCGCTCACCTGGATGAGGGGTGTATCCTCAAGGTATTTTTTCAGCTCCGGGGAAACTGGCCGGGGTTTTACTCTACCACAACCAAATCCCGGTGTGGGGGTTATCCCGGCATTCTCATCCGGTCCAACACTCTCCACCGTGAGTGTATCTCCATAGAGTTTCTGCCTATCTGTCTCCTTGAATCTTCCCTTCACAATTGCCTTAAGATAGGTTATCCCCCTTGGATTTTTTATTTCCATGCCGGCGGGTATTGCAAACATCGTGAGTATCTCGGGAGATGTCTCTCCAAACTCCAGCGCCTTTTCTCTCTCCTCTTTTACCATCAAAACACCCATTGGCTCTTCCGACCGTAATATTTCCCCGTTCCTTCCCACCCAGGTTCTCGATTTTGCACCGAGTAACTCCGTCTCGAACCTCACGGAATCACCCTCATCCTCCAAGATAGTCAGCCGTGCCCGATTTACTGCAAAGACGGTGGGGTCAAATACGGGAAGCGAAAGGGCTCTTCTCTTGGTGGAAACGAGAAACGGTATTGCCTGGGATACATATACATCTCCTTCGAGCTCTATTGTTTTACTTCTCTCTCTTCCCCCCGTTCTCACGGTGTATAACAGTTCTCTGTCTTTCACCTCTCCAAGGGATGAGATTTGCTGTGTCTGGGATTTGAGTTCAAATGAGAATTTCCTCAGCCTGTAATCCCCGTCAAGTTCATATAACGAAGATGCCTCCATAGTTCTTTCCACTCCCATCATACCGAGCTTCATAATCATTACCTCCTTGAGAATGTATCCATTTTCGCTGGGTTTCTTATCTACTATCGTATACCCTATTTTATTTCCCCCGAGATACATTCCCGAGAAGTAAGTTACCGTTATCATAAATTGCAAGAATAGTGAAATCATTCCCTCTGTGTTTTTGTTGTTCGCAATGCGTCAATTATTGAATATACATCTACAATAGCGAAACCAACAAGAGGAACAAGATTGTTGTCTATCTCATAAAGCCCCCACAGGAGGAGGCTGGAAAAGAGAAACCCGCTCCCCTTTAGTTCCTCACCATTCCAGAACTGCCCACCACCCGGAAAGACAAGTGAAGAGAGCAGAGTGGCTCTTGTATTCAGATATTCATTATTTCTTATTGGGTTGAGGTAGTGATGGTAAAAAGGGGTGAAATTCAATTGTACTCTCCAGTTCTCCCTTGAGATATAATCATTACTCACCCCAAGTTCAATTATCCCCAAATTGATGGCATACCCTTTCGTATTACTCCTCCTCCAAACATCTTCACCTTCTCTCCATTTCCCCCACCTGTAGGAGAAGTTGAGTAATCTAATCTCATACCCCTCAGAATACTGGGTGTCATGCTCATCTCCCACCATATCCCTTAGCCTATCACGGCACATTTCAAAGTTGATTATACTACTTAAAGGTATGGGAAATCCTGCCGCTTCTGACCAGAAATCAAGCAAGGGTGAGGTATCAAATCCCATCCCCCATCTTACCCTGCGAGGAAGAGGGTCTGAATCAAGACCCCAGTCTAAGTCTAATCCAACATCCTTGATAGTTGCTCCGAAGCTCAGACCGAGAAGAGGAACCTTATATAAAACACCAACATCCATTGCGAGGCTTGATGCATAGCCTCTTACATCCGTATCATCACCATATATACGTTCAATAACGCTTTGGGGACAGATATAGGAGTATATATACTTCAAAGAGACGCCAATACCGAGGTTTCTTAATGGTCTTACGCCATAAGACACCCCGACTGCAAGGTCGTAGGTCTTGTACTTACCTATTATCGGGTTGCCATCAGGGTCAATAGCTTCTGTCTCACCATAAGTAAAGCATGTATAATCAACCCCCAAGAAGTCCCTCTCATTTATCGGTGAAACACCACCAACATACGAATATCTCATACCGGGGTACAGTGAAGGTATCCACGGAGGGTCGAGTGGTATATCACCCTTTCCAAAAAAGGGTTCTGTAAGATACAAATAGCCATTGAGCATAGCCCTACCAAGGCAGGGAGGGGAGAGGTTCATAGTGGATAAGATTGCATTCTTGTGAAATGGAAGTGCACCCGGGTTATAGTAGTTTGCAGTGCCGTCATCGGCTATTGCTGTAAACGCAGAACCCATTGCAACGGCCTTGGTGCCAGGGGCAATCATAAGAAAGATGCCCCCTACTTCTTCAAAACTTGTTATCACGAAGAATAAGAACCACATAGCTGGTGTTAATGTGACAAAAATCTTCGGACAAAGAGCTTAAGGCGGTTAATCAATTAATGAGTGCCTCTTACGCTTTTGGCGAAACTGTAATCGCAAAATCGGGGCATTTAAGCTCACAGATAAGGCAGCCCGTGCAGTCCTCTTCTCTTGCCGGCTCTGCCTTCCTGTCCTTTCCTATCTCGAGGACATTGCGCGGACAGAAGGCAACACAGAGTTCACACCCCTTGCACCAATCTTTATTTATTTTTATGGTATATTTCTTCATAATTATACCTCTGTAAGGACAACCCTTGCCATACGGCTCTGTGAGTGGTTATCTCTACAGTATCCCTTTTAAAAGCTCTCCAACCTCCTCTGGCTCGGATGCAACCCTTATTCCCACGCTCTCAAACTTCTCTATTTTCTCTCTCGCAGTACCGCTTCCACCGGAGATTATTGCGCCGGCGTGACCCATCCTCTTGCCCGGAGGGGCTGTCTTACCCGCCACAAAGGCAACGACGGGTTTACTTATATTGTGCACTATGAAATCCGCCGCATCCTCTTCATCGTGTCCACCGATCTCACCGACCATAAGTATTGCCTCTGTATCGGGGTCCTTTCCAAATTGCTTGAGGCAGTCTATGAACTTGAGTCCAATTAAGGGGTCTCCGCCTATACCTATACAGGTCGACTCTCCCAACCCCGAGTTTGTTATGTGCGATACGAGCTCGTATGTGAGGGTTCCGCTCCTCGATATAACTCCCACGCCTCCCTTTTTGAATATGTTTGAGGGGAGGATACCCACCTTACTCTCACCCGGTGATATGAGCCCCGGGGAGTTTGGTCCTATGAGTGTAACCCCCTTCTCTCTGTAAAATTTTAACACCTTTGATATATCGAGCACGGGTATGCCCTCTGTTATACACACGACAAGACCTACACCCGAATCTCCCGCCTCTAAGAGGGCATCTGTCGCAAATCTTGCGGGAACAAATATTATGGTTGTATTTGCCCCCTCTCTCTCCACAGCCTCCTTCACGGTGTCGTATACGGGAATGCCGAGGATGGTTGTTCCCCCTTTACCCGGTGTCACTCCACAAACCACCTTCGTACCGTACTCAATCATCCTCTCTGTGTGAAATGAACCATCCCTCCCGGTTATCCCCTGAACACACACCTTCGTTTTTTTATCAATAAGAATGCTCACGACCCCCCCATAGCAATATCAAAAATTAAAAATCAAATATCAAAATGTAAGATTGTTTCTCCAGCAAGCTGGTTCGATCCAAAGAGCCGCCATTGGAGCACAGCATTATCACCTTTTACAGCATTTTACTATATTTCAACCAGCAACTGCAATATTTTTGATTTTTGATGTGTAATTTTAATTTTTACATTTTGATATTTGATATTTAATTGCCCTTGGCCAGTTCTATTGCCCTTATCGCCCCCTCGCTCATAGATTGAACGGGTATTATGGGGGAGTTTTTAAGTATCTGTCTCGCCTCATCCTCGTTCGTCCCGGTGAGTCTTGCCACCATGGGGAGCCCTATTTTCATGCTCTCTGTAGCCCGAATTACACCACTTGCAACATCATCACACCTCGTAATACCGCCGAAGATATTGAAGAATATCACCCTCACATTTTTGTCAAGGAGCAAAATAGAGAGTGCTTTCTCCACCTTCTCCGGCGAGGAGCTGCCTCCAATGTCAAGAAAGTTTGCGGGTTCCCCCCCGTACTTCTTTATCAGGTCCATGGTTGCCATTGCGAGACCCGCACCGTTGACGACGCACCCTATATATCCGGAGAGTGGTATATACGAAAGACCCGCTTCCTTTGCAGCAAGTTCCTTATCCTCACCCGGGTCGGGGTCCCTCAACTTTTCAAGCTTCGGATGTCTCGAAAGGGCATTATCGTCAAGTACAACCTTTGCATCTGTGACCCAAAGTTTTCCCCCATCGTCAAGTGCAAGTGGATTTATCTCCGCGATCTGGGCATCGCATTCCGTAAAAAGCCTGTAAAGAGCCTCCACTATATTTGCGCTTCGGAGTGCGAATTTCCCGTCATCAAAGAGTGATAGCATTATCTCCTTCGCCTGGTGGGGAAGTAACCCGTAAACGGGATCGACCCACAATTTCTTTATCGCCTTGGGCTTTCGCCTTGCAACCTCCTCTATATCCATCCCACCTTCTCTCGACGCCATAATGAGGGGAGATTTCTTGTCCCTGTCCATTATTACCGATAGATAGTATTCCTTCTTTATATCCACCGCCTTCGCTATCAACACCTTCTTCACAGGGAAATTTTTAATCCGCATACCGAGTATACCTCTGGCATAGTTCTCTGCTTCGTCGGGTGTTTTGGCGTACTTGACTCCACCCGCCTTACCCCTACCTCCCGTGTGAACCTGTGCCTTCACCATAACGGGATTTCCATAGTCCCTTGCGATCTTCTCTGCATCTTTCGGTTTTGTGGCAACTCTGCCCCCTTGCACGGGAAGTCCGTATTCCCTCATTATCTGCTTTGCCTGATATTCGTGCAGGTTCATCTATCCCCCCACGGTCATATCAAATATCAAAAATTAAATATCAAAATTAAGGATAAGGAAACCCATGATATAAGAACCACACCACTCGATTACCACATTATTCCATCTTTTTCCTCGTATTATTCATAAAGTGCGGCAATTGCCGGAAGTTTTTTCCCCGCGAGGAACTCGAGCGACGCCCCCCCACCCGTTGAGATGTGTGTGAACCCGTCCTTCAGCCCAAGTTTGTTTATCGCCGATGCAGTATCTCCACCACCCGCTATCACCACCGCACCCGTATCCTTTGCGTTCTTCAAGGCGAGGGCGATCTGCTTCGTACCATTTAAAAATCTATCCACTTCAAATACACCGGGCGGACCATTCCACAGAATAGTTTTTGCGGACCCTATCTCTCTTTTGTACCTTTCTATGGTCGCAGGTCCCGTATCAACTCCAATCCAACCATCCGGTATCTCCTCCACAACCCTCACTTCTGCATCTTCGGCGACCCTGTTGGCAATAACGCTGTCGGAAGGAAGCAATAATTTGTTCCCCACCTTGTCCAGTATCTTCCTGGCAACATCCAGCTTATCCTTCTCCACCATAGAACTCCCTATCCCCTTACCCAGACTCCGGAAAAATGTATAGGTCATGCCACCGCTTATGAGTAGCTTGTCGCACTTCGGCAGAAGATTCTCTATCACGCCTATCTTTGTTGAGACCTTTACACCGCCAAGTATCACAAGAAATGGGTGAGATGGGGATTTGCATACCCTGCCCAGCCATTTGATCTCCTTCTCCATTAAAAATCCGGGCGCCCTTGTCTTTATGTAGTGTGTAACCCCCTCTATCGATGCATGCGCACGATGAGCCGTGGCAAAGGCGTCGTTCACATAAATATCGGCGAGCCCCGCGAGTTTTCTCGCAAATTGCGGATCGTTTTCTTCTTCCCCTCGGTAAAATCTCAGATTCTCAAGGAGAACAACCTCACCGTCTCTTAGAGAAGTCACCGCATTTTCCACCTCGTGTCCAATACAATCGGGTATAAATTTTACCGGTATTGAAATAAGGGACGACAGTCGTTGAGCAACGGGTGCGAGACTCATCTCTTGAATCTTTCTGCCCTTCGGCCTCCCGAGATGAGAGATAATTACAAGCCTTCCGCCCCTATCAAGTATATACTTTATGGTCTCAAGCGATGCCTGAATCCTCGTATCATCGGTTATCTCACCTTCCTTCAGGGGAACATTGAAATCAACCCTTAAAAGAACTCTCTTCCCCTTAAAGTCAATATCTTTGAGCGATAGCATGATTCCCCCGTAACAATAACAGAGAACACTTAAAAAAATTTCAAAAATTAAATATCAAAAATCAAAATTACATATCAAAATGCAAAATTATGACAACAGACCTACGACTAATGAAGATTGATAGTTTTATCAAGGTCTGGAGAACTTTCCCACTGGTGTGAAATATCTCCCTTACGAGCCGTATGGCCTGATGCCGATTCTCACCTACTTAACTCCACGGACTACAGACACGGTCTAAGAAACAGAGTCCTCGGTCTCTTCTCTCAAGTCTATGGTCTTTCTTTTTGAAATTTAATTTGTCATTTTAATATTTGATTTTTGATATTTAATATTTATTCTAAAGTCTCTCGCCTATGTAGTGGGCAAGGTCTATGACCCTCGATGCATATCCGTATTCGTTGTCATACCACGCCAGGACCTTAACCAGGTTTCCGAGTACTTTGGTCTCGAATGGATCAAATATCATGGAGTGACTGTTTCCAATTATATCACAGGAGACGAGTTCATCTGTCAGATATTCAATATATCGTGGGTTTTTCCCTGAAGCCTCTCTGAAGGCATTGTTTACCTCTTCTTTCGATGTTTCCCTCTTAAGCACGCATACGAAGTCGACGAGAGAGGCATCGATCGTGGGGACCCTGACGGACATCGCGTCCAGTTTCCCCTTCAATTCGGGAATGATTATCCCGATCGCCTTTGCCGCACCCGTGGTGGTGGGAATTATGGAATTTGCGGCAGCCCTCGCGCGTCTCATGTCCCTGTGCGGCGCATCTATCAGCTTTTGGTCCGCCGTGTATGAGTGGATGGTCGTCATAAAACCTTTCTCCATCCCGAATGTATCGTGCAATATCTTGACCATGGGCGCAAAACAATTCGTGGTGCAGGATGCATTATCAACAATATGATGTCTCGACGGATCATAGACCTCTTCATTTACACCCATAACTATCGCACAGTCCGCCGGTGTTCCCTTGGCGGGGGCGCTAATTATAACCTTTTTCGCACCAGCCTCAAGGTGGAGGGCAGCCCTATCCCTCGAGCGAAATTTCCCCGTCGACTCCACTACGATATCTGCCCCGAGGTCTCCCCAGGGAATTTTATTCGGTTCTCTTTCCATAAATGTGGGTATCTTCTTTCCATCTACAAATATCGCTCCATTGCCTGCTTTTACCTCCATATTTAGTATCCCGTATGTGGAATCGTATTTGAATAGATGAGCCAGTATCTTTGTGTCCACTATATCATTTATCCCCACGATCTCGATATTCCCATCCTTCACCGCAATCCTGCTAACAAGCCTTCCAATGCGTCCAAAGCCATTTATCCCGAGTTTAAGTGCCATATTCCCCCCTTGTAATCGTACCACAAAACTATTACTACACGAAGATTTTTATTATAACACAAGTGGTTGGAAAAGTCAAGAAAAAAAAAGTGAAGAGGTTTGAAACTTTGTGCCTGGGATCAGCCAAATTTTTTAAAATTTCTACTTGACAAAAGGTGATTTTTGTATTATAATGTCTGATAAAGGAAGGTGGAATGAGGGATGATAGAATCAAAATAATCAATAGACAGTCTAGAGAGGTTGCAGTCACTCTCCCCTATGCACAGCATCCTGTGGATAATCCAGTTCATATTGAAAAACTCAAGGAGATAGAAGGACACAAATGGAATCCAGAACAAAAATGTTGGATATTCCCTCGTTCTAACGATACAATAAAAAGTCTTCTTGATATTTTTAAGGGTGAAAATGTCTGGATACCTGCCTACCGCAGGCAGGGACCCTTCTCTACAACAGGTGGTAGGGCAAACCTTTCCGCAGGATGCTGTGCATAGGTTTGCAAAAGAATCTCTATTTGAGGATTTACGAAGGGAGATGGTGAGAAGAAAATACAGCCCAAAAACAATCAAAGCCTACATCCATTATAATGAAGATTTATTGAAATTTACTGGCAAAGAACCCAACAGTATTACAGAAGGAGATATCAAAGATTATCTTTTTCATCTTGTAGAAGAAAAGAAGGTTGCTACCTCAACCTTAAATTCTGCTATCAATGCCCTGAAATTCTACTACGAAACCCTTCTTAAAAAGAAATTTCTCTATGAAATCAAACGACCCCGGAAGGATAAGAAACTTCCTGTTGTTTTAAGCAGAGAAGAGGTAGCAAAAATACTATCTGCTGTTACTAATATAAAGCATAAAGCAATTCTAATGTTAGTCTACTCAGCTGGACTTCGTGTAAGTGAGGTAGTAAAGTTGAAACCGGAAAATATTGATTCAAAGAGAAAATTAGTCTTTATTAAAAGTGCTAAAGGAAGAAAGGATAGGTATACTATACTTTCTGATGTTGCGTTAAAGACTTTGAGACAATACTGGGAAAAGTCTAAACCGAAGAGATGGCTGTTTCCAAGTCAAGATAAGGAAAGGCACATAACCACACGGACCGCTGAGAAGATATTTTCAAATGGTTGTAGAAAAGCTAACATCATAAAGAATGTCACGGTTCACAGCCTCCGCCATAGTTTTGCTACTCACTTGCTGGAATCGGGAACAGATTTACGGTATATTCAGGAACTACTGGGGCATAAGAGTTCCAAGACTACGGAAATATATACCCATGTTAGTAAGAAGTCCATAGGAAAAATAGTTAGCCCTTTAGATAATCTGGAAGGGGGAGAAGGTGATTAGCCAAAAAGATGAGAGAAAGAGCAGTTATAAGGTGGTATATACGAACCATTCGCATATACCACCAAATTGGAAGGATATCCGAACCATTCGGATATAAACGAGTTAGCCGAAATTTATTGAAATAAAAAATGGGAGGTTTAAATGAAAACGATCTTAATTTCTTTCTTAATGGTAACTAGTTTGAGCCAAATGGCTATTTGTCAGACTGCAAGGTTGGAAGAAGTGCAATTGAAATATAATAGCGGCTTGCAAAAAATATTTGAAGTTCAAGATAAGATTAAGGATATTCACCCTTTCTTGGGAAAAGCATTCCCAATTGCCATTGCGGAAAATGATCAATTCTTCGTATTTGATACCGATTCTTCTGGAAAGAGATATGTGTTTGCTAAAAAAGCACCTACTCCAATGCCAGTCCCCAAAGGTGTTAGAGCCGCTTTTACACTTGAATGTTACAAAAATAAGGTAGCTTGTGTGATTTCAGGTGAAATTTTTGACTCTCTTGAAGGTTACGCTACAATTTTTCACGAATTCATGCATTGTCATCAATGGGAAATCTGTGAACCAAAACTCAAACAAGATTTAGGGGTAGCTCAGAAAGCAATGAGTAAGAAAGACTACATGTGGGAGATAAATTATCCTTTTCCATATGATAACAGCGAATTCACTAAAATCTATTCTCTATTCTTGAAAGCTTTGGAAGAAAATAACTATGACGGTATTTTCAAATACCGAAGCCAATTGAAGCAGATTTTAAGTAAAGATGATTTTGAATACATGGTTTGGCAGGAATGGAAAGAAGGGTTTGCACGCTTCATTGAAAATCAAATTAGAGGCAGGCTTGGTCTTAAGGAGAATCACTATGGCATAGAAAAACCTTTCCATAGGATCTCTTTTTATGAAGGTGGGTCAAGATTTATCGAATTTTTGAGTAAGCAAAAACCGGAATCGTTGGTAGAGATAGAAAAGTTATTTTATGAGATGTTAAATGGTGAACAATAAACTTCGGCTAACAGCATGTTTGCGACGCTTCGCTAAATCCCTTCGGGACTTCGCAAACACGCAAATCGTTATACGCAATCGTGAGCAAAGGACTGAAGGGGAGTGATGATCTGGGCTTGAAAGGCATATGCACGCCCAAGAAACAAAATTGTGAGAAATATTAAATAATGATAATCAAATGTGGTGACGGGGAAATTAAAAATCTAATAAAAAATTGGGGTCAGGCTACAAGATACAAACTAGTTGACAAGAGTGAAACATTATGATAAAATAGAATCATGGCACGAAAACCGAGAATAGAATATGAGGGTGCGTTTTACCATGTTATCACGAGAGGGAACAAGAGAGTGGTGATATTTCGAGACAATGGGGACAGAGTGAGATTTTTAGAGAAGTTGAAGGAATATAAGACCAGGTATAACTTCGTCCTGTATGCCTATACATTGATGGACAATCATATTCACCTGCTCCTTGAAACAAGGCAAACACCCTTATCTAAGATAATGCAGGGGCTATTACAATCGTATACTCAATGGCATAATCGGAAATATAGGACCGTGGGGCACCTGTTTCAGGGGAGATATAAAGCCATACTGTGTGATAAAGATATATATCTCCTACAACTTGTAAGATATATTCACCTGAATCCAATCAGGGCAGGGATAGAAACGAGCCCTTCGCACTGTAAGTGGACAAGCCATAGGACATATCTAAAAGGAGATAACAAGGGTCTTGTAGATACCGACTTGGTATTAAACCAATTTTCGGCAAATAAGAGAAGGGCAATAAGACTATACAATAAATTTGTAAATGAGGATTTAAGGGGAGATAAGGGGGAGAAATATTATGAGGTGAGGGACCAACGGATTCTTGGGGACGAAGAATTTTATGAAGAGGTGATACAGAGAACAGGGGAGAGATGGGATCGGGTAGATAGCATTTTAAGAAACAAGACCCTGAAAGAGATTGCAGCAAAGATAGAAGGACTCACAGGGGTAACGGCGGAGCAATTAAGGGGAAAAGCGAGGGACAAGAGGGTAGTAAAAGCCAGGGGCTTATTTATTCGTGCGAGTAGGATTTACACGAAAGCAAGGGGTATCGACATTGCCAGGTTTTTGGGAAGAAAGCCGAGTGTATTAAGCTATATTGAACAGCAAGGAACATCAATAGAATTCGATAATATACTGACAAAGTTCAAATGGTAATCTGTTCCTATGTCGTATCTTGTAGCCTGACCCCAGATGTGCATATAGCAACATCCCCGTGGTTCATTCTCTGTCCCTCTATCCAAACCCAGCGAGGAATGATATGACCATCAAGTTTGGGATTCCGAGAGAGGAGAGGGTATCTTTAAAGATGTATGATATATCGGAAGGACGGTGATGATTCTCGTGGATGACAGGGTTAAGGCGGGGTATCATGTAATTAAACTGGATAGCAAAAACCTTCCTTCTGGAATTTACTTCGCAAGGCTTGTAACAGACAACTATAAGGCGACAAAGAAACTCGTGTTTATGAGGTAGAACTGAAAACAAGGCTGAACCAAAATAAAGGGGGCATTGAGTTGGATGTCCCCTTTATATTGCTTCGCATTAGCCCCAATCCTTGGCATCCTTGCTCACACCCTTATTCCTCTAATCCGTTTCTTCCCCTATCATACTCGATGATTTTGTACATGTTTTCATACCTACCTGTCCATGCGGATCCCATATGCACAGCATCCGTATGGACGGGTCGTATGACCGTAGGATCGGTAGACAGGTTTTTTATCCTTTAAGTTCTCTTTCGATCCCTGTCCATACGGATCTTGAGATTAAGTTTTCTTTTTTGCTTGACAAAGGGGGATTTTTATGTTATAATACACGCACAATTTTTCAAAGAGATTTTTCTAAAAGCGAGGAGTATCAATGGCTGTTCCGAAGAGAAGAAACTCAAAGACAAGGGGACGCAAGAGGCGAACACACTGGAAACAGAGCATGACCCAATTGATAAGGTGTCCTAACTGCCACCAACTTATACCTCCGCATACGGTATGTCCCAATTGTCATTACTACATGGGAAAAGAGAGAACTCTGTAGCTGTACATTGAAGGGGAGGAAGATTGAGAAAGATAACTACTGAGGATATAAGGACAATAGGAATCTTCGGCCAATCCTCCACGGGAAAGACTTCTCTCGGGGAGGCGATTCTCTACGGGGCAAAGGTGACCAGAAGACTTGGTTCTGTAGACGACGGTACATCAATTCTCTCTTCATCTCCGCTGGAGGTGGAGAAAAAAGTGACCATAAACCTCTCTATTGCCTCTTTTGATTACGGGAAAACATTCCTGAATATATTAGATACTCCCGGATACGATGACTTCTATGGCGAAGTTCTCAGTGGAATAAGTGCCTCAGATGTTGCCGTAATAGTCATAGACCCCCTACAAGACCTGGGCGTTGTCTCGGAGAGGGCATTTTCAGACATAAAAGGGCGGAAAATTCCCCTCCTCTTCTATCTCTCAAAAATAAATGAAACCGGTGTAGACATAGATACCGTGTTTTCAAGGATGAAGTCCGCATTTGGGAATGTCGTGCCCATGACTGCGATAGAAGGAGACGATGTAACGCATGTTCTCGACAGCGGTTCTCGTTATCACAAGGATTTGGTGGAAGCAATAGCAGAAACAGATGACGAACTGTTGGAGAGATATCTGTCAGACGAAGAACTGGGAAGTGACGAATTGGAGACGGCATTTTATGACGGATTATCACACGGCGAAATAATGCCGGTCTATATGGGTGATTCACCGAAGGGGGTCGGGATAGAGGCTCTCCTCTCTTCCATCGTCAGAATTAACATAAAGAGAGACGGAGATGAGCCCCTTGGCTTTGTATTTAAGACCTCTGTTGATCCTCATCTTGGAGATATAAGGTATATCAAGCTACTGAGTGGGGAGTTAAGCCCGGGAAGTACACTGTACAACTGTACACAAAATGTAAGCGAAAGGATAAACCAGATATACATCATCAAGGGCAAAGAGAGGGAAGAGGTTGAAAAACTGCCAAACGGAGCAGTCGGTGGGCTCGTCAAGTTAAAGAATACCCACACCGGGGATACCCTTAGAGGCGAGAAGGGCGAACCCCTCCTACCCAAAATAGATTTTCTGGCTCCACTCGTCTCTGTGGCGATAATTCCCAAAGAGAAGAAGGACGAAGAGAAAGTCATGGAGGGACTCTCCAAATTACACGAAGAGGACCCGTCGTTCACTCACTATTACGATACAGAGACTAAACAGACGATAATAAAGGGAAGAGGAGAACTCCACATAGATATAATCATAAATAAGTTGAAGAGAAAATACGGAGTAGGGCTAACTACAAAGAAGCCGCGAATCCACTACAGAGAGACCATAAAACGCACGGCAGAGGCGCAGGGGAAGTTCAAACGACAGACGGGTGGACATGGACAGTACGGCGATTGCTGGCTCAAGATAGAGCCCCTCGAAAGCGGAGGGGGATTTGAGTTCAAAAATGCAATTGTCGGTGGCGCAATTCCGTCAAAGTACCTTCCCTCCGTCGAGAAGGGCGTGAAGGAGGCAATGGCGGAGGGAATAGATGCCGGTTATCCGGTGGTAGATATGCGGGTTACCTGTTACGATGGGACATTCCACACGGTTGATTCCTCTGATATAGCATTCAAGATAGCGGGTTCACTTGCATTTAAAAATGCGTGTGAAAAAGCGAATGTGACAATTTTAGAGCCAATTATGTCTGTCGAGGTTGTGGTCCCCGAAGAATACCTGGGCGATGTTATGGGAGACCTCAACTCGCGAAGGGGAAGGATCCTGGGCACGGAGATGGATGGAAGGTTTCAGAAGATAAAGGTACACATACCGGAGGCTGAAATGTTCGGTTATTCGGCGTCCCTCCGCTCTATTACCCAGGGTAGAGGTACATTTACACAGGAGTTCTCTCACTATGAGGAGGTCCCGAGGGAACTGCAGGAGAAGATAAAAGCACAATCAAAGAGTGGGCACCAAGATTAAGTTCCCATCCGCCATTCTTCCAGATATGCCCTCTGTTCGTCCGTCAAGGTATCTATTACCTTACCCATACTTTTGAGCTTCAGTAAGGCAATCTCGTTGTCTATCTCCACGGGTAATGTATGTACAGAGATAGACAGTTTATTGTTTATTATATACTCCGCCGCAAGTGCCTGATTCGCAAATGACATATCCATGACATCCGGTGGATGTCCATCGGCGCAGGATAGATTTACGAGCCTGCCCTTTGCGAGTAGATATATCTTCCTGCCGTCCTTCATCGCATACTCATGCACAAGATTCCTTACCTCCTTCACTTGCACCGCCATCTCCTCGAGTGCCTTCGTGTTTATCTCAACATCAAAGTGACCCGAATTCGCAATTATCACCCCATCCTTTGCAGCCCCAAAATGGGCTCTGTCTATCACATTTATATCACCCGTAGCCGTAACCATGATGTCAGCTTCCCTTATTGCCTCTACTCCGGGCAACACCATAAAACCATCCATCAATGCCTCGATAGCCTTTACGGAATCGACCTCACATACAATGACCCTTGCGCCCAGACCATCTGCCCTCTTCGCAATTCCCCTGCCACACCATCCATAGCCGCACACACAGAATGTCTTGCCCGCTATGAGCGTATTCGTTGCCCTCAGTATGCCATCTATGGTTGACTGTCCCGTCCCGTATCTATTATCAAAGAGATGCTTGGTCAGAGAATCGTTCACGGCGATAACGGGATATCTCAAAACCCCGTTCTTCGCCATGCTTCTGAGCCTTATCACCCCCGTTGTCGTCTCCTCTGTTCCGCCGAGAATGTCGGGAACGAGTTCCTTTCTCTTGGAATGAAGGGTAGATACAAGATCTGCACCATCATCCATCGTTATATGTGGACTGAAGTCCAGACAGGAGTTTATGTGCTTATAGTATGTTCGGTTGTCCTCTCCGTTTATGGCAAATACGGGAATGCCGTAATCCATCACGAGTGATGCCGTGACATCGTCCTGGGTGGAAAGGGGATTTGAGGCACACAGTCTCATCTCTGCCCCGCCCGCAGTTAGGGTTCTGGCGAGATTTGCGGTCTCTGTTGTCACATGAAGACAGGCGGCGATTCTCTTCCCAAGAAGGGGACGCTCCTTTTCGAACCGCTTCCTTATGATTGAGAGAACTGGCATATTCCTCTCCGCCCACTCTATCCTCTTCTTTCCCTCGGTACTTAATCCCCTATCCCTTATATCACACTCCATAAGACCTCCCAAAGTCGAGAAAAAAATTGGACGCAGACAAACGCAGATTACCCATGACTTTTTAATTATTGTAGTTGTCGTAAGTAATGTCATTGCTCGCCCGTATGGGCGAGGCGAAGCCGAAGCAACCCCCGAAGCAATCTCTCCATACGGATCCTTCGGACACCTGACACATACTCGAAACTATGACTTGCTGTATACTTTCCAACACAGTCGAGAAAAAAATTTATCAAACCATAGGTCACTTCGGTCAATTGTCAATAGTCAATTGTCAATAGTCAATTGTCAATTTTTATAGAATCCCTCTATCATCTCTCTCAACTCATCTATACCCATCCCGTTTACCGCCGATGTGAAGACTGAGTTTGGGAATCTTCTCCTCAGATAGCCAACTTCATCCTGTGCGAGGTCAATCTTATTAAAAACATATATGGATGGCTTTTTCTCCACACCCAGTGCCTCAAGTATCTCATTCCCAGCACTTATCTGAAATTCAACATAAGGGTGCGAAACATCCACCACATGCAGTCTTAAATCCGCAATTACCGCCTCCTCAAGTGTTGAGTGAAATGAGGAGACGATTCCATGTGGAAGTCTCCTTATAAAACCCACGGTATCGGTAATAAGATACTTCTTTCTATCACCCGATGTAAACACCCTCGTAGTGGCATCGAGCGTGGAGAAGAGCTGATCGTCGGTCTTTAACCCCGCTTTGGTTATTGCATTCATAACGCTCGTCTTGCCCGCATTCGTGTATCCCACAATGGCGATTCTCCTCATCCCTTCTCTTCTCCTTGACTGCACCATTTTTGCCTTTTCAATATCCTTCAGACTCTTCTTTAAAGTTCTTATCCTCGCCCTTATCCTCCTTCTGTCCGTTTCGAGTTTTGTCTCGCCCGGGCCCCTCGTGCCTATCCCCCCACCGAGTCTCGAAAGTACAACCCCCTTTCCCGTTAGCCTCGGGAGCCTATACAAAAGCTGTGTGAGCTCTACCTCAATCTGTGCACCTTTTGTATGGGCATGTTGTGCAAATATATCGAGTATGAGCTCTGTGCGGTCGATGACCTTTTCGCCCGTTATGGATTGGAGATTCGCGACCTGCGATGGCGAGAGTTCCTCATCGAATATTATTGTATTTACGCCGAGCGAAGACGAGATTGCCCCCAATTCATCTGCCTTTCCCTTGCCGATAAATGACCTCGGATTCGGTCTCTGGAGATTCTGGAGTAGCTTCTCAACAACGACAACTCCCGCTGTCTTTGAGAGGTTCTGGAGTTCCTCTAAGGAATCCACCTTCTCCCACTTCTCCTCGTATGGGAAATGGACTCCCACAAGCAGTGCCTTTTCCCTTGTTTCTTCTGTGGGATACATATTAAAATGCAGAATGACTAATTCCTAATGACAAATGCCCAATGTCTCAGGTTTTTCTAAATAGTTTCTGACTTTACTCTGTCGCCTGTCTGTCCCGTAGGGAGGAACGACCGTATCGGGGCTTGCCCCGTTGCTCCGAAGGAGCTTTACGGGGTGGTCTTCAGTCCTCGTAACCTAATTAAAAATCGGTAGCCAACACTTTATTTTGAAAGGAGTTTCAAAAGGAGTGCCTTCTGGGCATGCAGACGATTTTCTGACTGGTCAAATACTATTGAATGGGGTCCATCTATGACATCATCTGTTATCTCCTCGCCCCTGTGTGCGGGGAGACAGTGCATAACCAGGCAATTCCTCTTCGCATTATTCAAAAGTTTTCCATTTATCTGGAATTCCCCGAACTTCTCAAGCCTCTTCTCCCTTTCAGCCTCCTGCCCCATACTTGTCCATACATCTGTATATATAACATCGGCATCTTGCACGGCTTCCATCGGGTCATTCGTAATTTTGATTTTTGATCTTTGATCTTCGATCTTCGATCTTGGCTCATATCCCCTCGGAGTGGCAATGCTCATAGAGAAACCAAGTATTCTCGACGCGTGGACAAGAGAATTACAAACATTGTTACCATCGCCTACCCAGGCAAGTTTAAGATTGGAAAAATCTTCCCTCTTTTCCCATATCGTGAACATATCGGCCAACACCTGACAGGGATGCTCGAGGTCTGAAAGGCCATTTATAACGGGGATGCTCGCATACCGTGCAAGTTCTGTCACAGTAGCGTGTTCAAATGTTCTCGCCATAATTCCAGATGCCCATCTCGAGAGGTTCCTCGCCACATCGGGAACACACTCCCTCTTGCCAAGTCCTATATCTTGAGGTGCGAGATAGACGGCATAACCGCCGAGTTCATACATCCCCGCCTCAAATGTGAATCTGGTTCTCAGAGAGGGTTTTTCAAAAATAAGGGCGAGTATCTTGCCCCCGAGCGCAGAGGAAATTCTCTCCCCCTTCACTCTCCTTGAGGCTTCGAACAATTCACTCAGGTCATCCGCCGTCAAATCGGCAAACGACAGTACATCCCTCTTCATACACCCTCCACTTCCATTATCTTATGTAAGACATCAACCGCCCATACGGGTCGTATGACAGAGACCACAGAGCACGCAGAAAAATCTTTGTTCTTAATCTCTGCGTTCTCTAACCCTTTGCTTGGCACTACTCACTTTATCCAATCTTCTATCACTGTTACCTCAAAATTCAACAACAAACTAACCTTCAAATCGCTTGCTTTCAAACCTCGCAACCACCATACTTTCAGTCTCGTTGCTTCAAAGAGAAAAACAAAGTATCTCAAGATCCGTTCACAGAATCTCATACGAGCCGTAGGGCCGTATGGATATGGATAAGTTCCCGAAATTCTACACCACATATCTTTGAGTCCGCAGAGCCCTTTTATCTTTTCTCTGGTCTATCTCTGTGAACTCCGCGTTCTCTGCGGTTTATTCTTAATATTTACACAACCTCACTTATTAACTGTTATACGCTTTGATACCCCTGCCAAGTATGTATATGGCGTCTTTAATGTCCTCCTCTTTCAATACGAATGCTATCCTTGCCTCATTTCTACCGAGTCCCTCAGTCGCATAAAATCCCGCACCCGGTGCGAGCATAATGGTCTTCTTATCAACATTAAAGTCCTCGAGCATGTATATTACAAATTTTTCCGAGTCATCGACGGGCAGCGTAATCATTGCGTAAAAGGCACCCTCTGGATTGTTTACGCTCACATTCGGCAGTTTAAGCAGTTCGCCCCTCGCCACATTCCGGCGATGTTCATACTCCCTCCTCATACCATCTATATAGTTGTCTATGTACTTAAAGCCCTCGATGGCACCGTATTGTTCTATGGTTGCGGGGCACAATCTGGACTGGGCAAGTTTTACAAGCAACGGGAGCATCTTCTTGTCTTTGCAGGTCACAAATCCTATCCTCGCCCCACAGGCACTCATCCTCTTCGATATGGAGTCAACGAGTAAGGTGCGCTCCGGTGCAACGGCAAAAGCGCTCGTGTGTTTCATCCCATCGAAGACAAACTCCCTGTAGACTTCGTCCGATATGATAGAGAGGTCGTGTTTCCTGGCAATATCTGCGAGCATTTCCATCTCCTCTCGTGTATATACCGTACCAGTGGGGTTATTGGGAGAACAGACCAAAATCGCCCTCGTTCTATCCCCTATCTTCTCCGAGATCTTCTCACCCTTTGGAAGATGGTAGTCCTCCTTCGGGTCCGTCGTCACGGGGACGAGCTTTATACCGGCTACGACTGCGAGTCCGTTGTAGTTAGCATAGAACGGTTCGAACACGAGAATCTCGTCTCCCGGATTACACAGAAGAAGCATCGAGAAGAGTATCGCCTCGCTTCCACCCTGGGTGATTATCACCTCCTCTGGTGAAACCTCGAGTTCGTATCTTTTAAAGTAGTCCGCTATTGCCATCCTCAATTCCTTTATCCCCTCCGATTGTCCGTAGGGCAGCACGGGCTTGCTGAACCCCTTTATCCCGTTCAACAACTCTTTCGGTGTGGGAACATCGGGCTGTCCTATGTTCAGATGATAAACCTTTATGCCCCTCTCCTTTGCCCTATCTGAATATGGGAAGAGCTTTCTTATGGGAGATGAGGGCATAACCATTGCGCGTTTACTTATCATATATGCTCCTTTTTAGGAAATCTATTGAGTAATTTTTTACTCAGACTTCTCTAATTCTACATCTATAACCATAGACGAAGTATTAGTTATGTATACGGGGACAGTCTTCTTCAGATAACCCCTCTTCTCGACGGTCAGGTTATAGGTACCAATATCTGCCCAGAAATTGTATGTCCCACTTGCGGAATCACTTACGGTATCGTATCTCTTCTCGCCAAGCAGTTTCACGCTCGCCGAAAGGGGCATCCCCGTACCCGCCTCGACTATCCTGCCCCTCAGGGATATGTCTATAACCCTGTTAAGCACGAACCTGCAGAAGAGGCTATCGCAGGACATAAGTTTTGCCACATCGGTTACAGAATAGTATCCCCCCCTGGACGCAGTAATTCTATATGCCCCGGGTTTCTTGAGGGCGAAGGAAAACTCTCCGGTCTTTCTGTTGCACTCCACCCATCCCACATCGGGACCGTAAACTTCTATGCCTGCATCCAGAGGTTTATGTGTCACGCTATCGAGCACAACTCCAACTATTTTAACGACCCACGGCGGTTCGGTCTTAAGCGCTTTTTGCTCTGCTTTATATCCCAGTCCGAAGGCGAGATATTTATGAACCTGTTCATCCGGAATGAAATCAAATTTAGAGAGGGGAATATGTACCCCCAAAAGAAATGTACCAAGGGGATTCCCCAATTTTACCTGCGGTGAGAGAAATATTTTTTTTCCGTTCTCGACCGCCACAAATCCCATACCGAAAATACAAGAGGGAGAGGGCTGGAATTCCACACCCGTTCCGACATCAAGACCGCTCCTTCGATTCTCATCGGAGGAACGATATGACTCACCCCTGATGACATATCCGAGGTTCAAGAGGGCCGAGAATTTACCGAGCTCGTATTCGCCGAGAAGATTGAAACTGTAGTCTGGGGCATGGTATGGCTGTGGTCCAAAGCCAATCCTCGCAAACTCTTTTTCGTCCCCTGATGGATTAGCTGTATTCAGACAGAATGTGACCGATGGTCTGAATCCCACTCGCAGCAAAGAATTATAGATTTGAAAAGGAACATAAAGAGCCACTCCCGTTTCTAAATAGGAAATCCCAATGGCAAAGTAGGAATCTTTCAGTGTATCATCTGGACATGTGGCGATCTTGGTATAGAGCTTTGGAGTGACAAATGCCTCGAGGTAGTCGGACACACCGTATGAGAACGATAAATCAGAAGAGAGATAATTGTGGTTGTGCTCGGTGGAACCGAATGGGTACGGGGAAGACGAAATAGTAAATGAAAAATCAACACCGATATACCTGTGGGGAGTGGTGTGTGGAGAATATATGTAAAAAAGCCCCTCTTGTTGCGGGACCGATAGTAACAATACGAACACTATTACACTATTCACACATCCTCCCGTTTACTTCTTGGACTTGCCATCATTAACTACAGAGATTTCTTTTTCTCTGTGTCCTCCCTGCCCCGCCAGAGGCGGGGTGTGGTTGATTTCTTGAATCGTCCCCAACGGGAGTTGAACCCGTGCTACCACCTTGAAAGAGTGGTGTCCTAACCACTAGACCATGGGGACGGGTGTAGGCCGTGCGGGATTCGAACCCACGGCTCCTGGATTAAAAATCCAGTACTCTACCAGCTGAGTTAACGGCCCGTGCTTTATTATAACACGAACTCCCACAAATGTCAAGAAAAAAAATTGGACGTAGATTACCCATGATTTTTTTATTATTGTAGTTGTCATAAGTAATGTCATTGCGAGGAATGTCATTGCTCGCCCCGTTAGA
>DFBT01000095.1 GCA_002366725.1 Caldifarciminota bacterium UBA3073 | reverse complement strand
AACTGAATTGGATGAGAACCTAAAATATAAACCCAGAATATGCATTAACCACGGATAATCACGGATAAACACAGATAATATAGGAATTTTTAAGAATGTCTGTTTTCACCTTTTAGGTGAAAAGATGATTTTTATTTAATTTTTGTCCATACGGATGCTGTGCGTAAGTTCTTTATTTTAAAATATCTTGTGATAATCTCGCCTGCCTGCCGGTAGGCAGGTGTAATCTTGTGGTTTCTTAACGCATAATTTGGGATAAATGTGACATCGAGAGATGTCCGGACTTTTTTAAAAAACCCTGTGTGGTCGGTTATAATGAACATTGTATCTGGAGGCGATATGTGTTGGATATGGGTTTTACTTTTATTTCCCCTTCTCTTGACTTTCGCGAGCTGTAGGCATGAAGAAACGATCGATGTAAGACCGGAGGCAGCAGCCGGCAAATTCTATCCGGAGGATTCAAAAGAACTTAGAAATACGGTTATAGATTTCCTTTCAAAGGTCAAGGAGGAGAAAATAAAAGAGAGAATATATGGACTTGTCGTTCCCCATGCGGGCTATCGATTTTCAGGTCAGGTTGCTGCCTATGCATTCAAGCAACTTGAGGATGGGCATTTTGACGACATAATCGTGATAGGTCCAAGCCATTCTATCTATTTGGACGGAGCATCTGTTGGCGACTGGGACTTTTATGAAACTCCTCTCGGAAGAGTAAAAATTGATAAAGAGCTGTGTGACCGTATAAGAAAGGAGGGTGAGAAAATTGGATTTTATCCCGATGCTCATTCTCGTGAGCACTCCGTAGAAAATGAGATTCCGTTTTTGCAAGTTGTATTGGGTGATTTCAATCTGGTTCCGATAGTGATGGGAAATCCAAGTATAGAAAATTGCAGAATTTTAAGCAACGCACTTATAAAAGCGATTGGAAATAAAAGAGTTCTCATCGTAGCGAGCTCCGATATGTCTCACTATCCGCAATACAACCATGCGGTGAAAGTTGACCATAAAACCCTCGATATAATCAAAGCAATGGATCCAGAAAGGCTGATAGAGAATGAACGGGATGCCTTATCCCGGGAAATCCCAAACCTCCACTGCACCTTATGCGGTCTCGGACCCGTAACAACTCTATTGATGACAGCCAAAAAACTCGGAGCCAGAGAGGCAAAAATACTCAAATACGCCAACTCTGGTGATGTACTTGCACAGAACAGAGATAGGGTTGTTGGATATGGGGCAATAGCCATCTACGGCCACCAACAGACCACCACACCTAATAACGAGCAGAAGAAAAAACTACTCGAGATTGCAAGAAAGACAATAGAGGCGAGGCTTGCAAATAAACCAAGACCCGAGTTTAAGATTGACGACCCCGCCCTCATGGAGAAACGGGGAGTATTTGTCACACTCACCAATCACGGAAAATTGCGTGGATGCATCGGTCATTTTCTCGCTGATACTCCGTTGTATAAGATTGTATCGGATGTGGCGATCGCGGCATCAACTCAGGACTATAGATTTGCCTATGACCCGGTTACCTTAAAGGAGATGAAAGATATAAGAATTGAGATATCCATTCTCTCTCCATTGCGCAGAATAAAGAACATCGATGAGATAAGGATGGGCATTGATGGAATATATATAAGGAAAGGCACGAGGGCGGGAACATTTTTACCCCAGGTAGCAGAGGAGACGGGATGGACAAAACGGGAGTTTTTGGAGCATTGTTGCTATGACAAGGCCGGGCTACCAAGGGATGCGTGGAAGGACCCAGACACAGAGCTCTACACTTATACGGCATTTGTATTTCATGAATAGGTATTCTTTAAGACTGTACTACTCCATCTTCGGTATCTGACCCGGACTTATCTTGAAGTCACGAAACAAAGAATATTCACTTATCCATCTTATGCGTTATGTGCAGACCTGACTGCATGCACTTCTGGGTGAGTTAAATTAAAATTTACTAAGATCCTCTCTGTAATCTCCTAATTACTCAAGAGTTATGAAGACCCGATGCTGATTTCGCTCCATTTTTACTCTTCTTTTGACTTGACCAGCTCGAATTTGTAAATCATCTTTTGCCCCTCGATAGAAGTTTTGACGGACTTTCCTTTGTATTTCAAAAGATATAACTCGTTTCTTTTAAGGGGCTTGGGCATGTCAATTTGAAAACCTTCGGCCTTCTTGCTCAGAACTTCACACTTCGTATAGACTGAGGTAGAGAAGACCGTGCCTGCAAAGAAGGATACTAACAGAGAAATCACCACTACTACAATTTTCGACAACTTACTCATAAATTAGCCTCCTTTTTCCTCCTAATCTCTGGAGAACAGCGCCTATTTCCTTATCAAAATTGAGCTTGCACCAAAATTCTTCTTTTTTACATGATTTCCAAAGCCTTTTCAGTACTGGGATTGATTCTGTATCACCCAATTTCTCTACGGCTTCGATAATACCTCCTGTAAGTAGCCACGCAATACTGTATTCATCACTCTCTTTTAAAATACCCCTTATAATGGGCAGTCCCGAATTATCTCCAAGCCTGCCAAGCGCTATAGCAATTACATCATCATACATAGAGCCATAGTGTTCTCTTCTCTTGAATTTTTTCCAAAGTGTTTTCAGCATTGGAATTGACTTGGTGTCACCCAATTTGCCCAAGGTCTCGATTGCATCAGCTACCAACAATGTAAACCCATTGGTACTATCATAGCACTCTTCTTCACCTCTTTCATCTACCTTTACTACATACGGTACCTCGGGGAGGGCATTTACTGCTTCCTCAAGTATTCGCCGTGCTACCAGAATAGCCGATTTTCCCCCAAGACTCTTCGCCGCGGTGATCGCCACCTCTCTATTTTTATCTTGCATTCCTCGCATTAGCAATGCCCCCATTGACTGGTTACGAGCATCATGCATAAAGAACATTAGACCCTCTCTGGTACGGTCATCGCCAGATTCATACACTTCTTTAAGAAGAGGAGCTACTAAATCGCAATCCAGTTGAGATACCAGATCAATAGTAATCCATCTGACAGATTCATCCTCATCGTGCAAAAACTCCCTCAACATTGGAATCCCAGTAGTATCACCCTTTTTGACTGAGCTATAAATGGCATGGAATCGTTCTATTTTGTCATTATCATTTTTATCCATAAAGCTAAATTAGGCTCTCTTTTCTACAATCTCATCTATCTCAGGAGTAACCATAATCCACCTTACTACCAATCCTGAAAAGTGAATGTCACTATGTTCTTTGAAATAATTATCCACAATATCCCTTGCATAATCAAGTGTCTTTGCGCTTTCATCAACAAACTCTCAGGTTTTTTTCTCTTCAGCCGTATCGCATCTCTTTCTTTCTAAATCTGTAAAATTTTGGTCTGCTCGATCCTCTCAAGACAGGAGTTGAACCACTCTTTCGCTTTTTCTTGCTGATTCGGTTCTGGTAGGAGATAGACCATTGACCATTTCCTCTCTATAATTTGCCATCTCCAACTCTCCCCGGGGGTTTGCCACCACCCCTCATCTTGAGGAAAACCTCCATTTTTCACACATTTATCCACTTCTTCGTGTTTTTGTTTCCAAGTCTCAGTTCCTGGCCTGGCTTCAATAAAAAAGCATAAGTCCGGGATGCCTTCACTATTTCCTCTAAGCATTATTCCCATAAATAGGGTTTCCCAAAACTCTAAGTCCTTATATTGCAATGACTTACAAAAGCCGAAAATGGCGATTTCCTAAACCACTGTAAGTCCTTATATTGTAAGGCCTTGTATTGTTGCCTTTTGTCAAAAATCCCGTATTTTGGGCTTTTTATGGCGTATTCTGAGGGCATTTTTGGGTGGTTTAGGAAGAAGTGCCCTGGGAAAATCCTTCTTCTCTAATTTTGTAATATGTTGATCTACTCAAGTTTAGAATTAGTAAGCGATTTAAGGCAAAAGCCTGCAATCTATCAACCCTCAAGGGTTAAATTACATTTTCATAATGGCACAGTACTGTAATCGATTGTTAGCAGTGGCAAGCCACTGCCTGCCTACCGCAGGCAGGCACTCCAATTTCTATCGTGAGCTAATGGAGTGCAAAAGCTTACTTTTGCAGAAATGACAATGCTTTGCTTGGCTTGTCATCAGCTTTACATTCTGACCTCGGATTAAAATGACTTTTGGGAAGCCCTATTCCCATAAAGACTGACAAGTCATCTCTGTTTGAATTTCTGAGTAGCAACCCAAGGCGATTCCATTCCAATTTTTCTTGATAAACCTTACGTAAATTTGCGTTACAAGGTTTCATCTTTATCTTTTCAAATCTATCAATGAACGGTTTAACAGAAGTATCAAGCAGATTTAATGCGACCTCGCGTGCCTCAAAATAAGGAGATCCAAGCACTTGAAGATCCCTTATACCAAGGGGTCTTTGTATAGACACTATCTTGTTTTGCATAATACCCTCCACATAAGTAATTACTTCTTTACACCACATCGAAACTCGTGGGACTGGGAGCAGCTCCCTTTCTAACCGTGATTTAAGCATTCGAACAACATCAATCCATGTTCTAATACCCACAAAATTTTCCTTTTGTATAATTCTATTGTATTCTTTTGGAACTTCGGATTTACCACAAAGCAAGGCAACGGGTATTCCCGGATCTAAGTATTTCTCTAAACGTTCCCACCCCTCTTTATCTGGCACCTTTAGTGGCGGTTTAACCTCAACAACCAATTCCCTTTTAGAGTTCCGTAAAAACACCAGATCGTACCTTCCTTCATCAGTACAATACTCTCTTTTTATAGAATAATTTTTCCATCCAGCAAGATTCTCCGATGAGGGAACTCTTTCCCCCAGCCAGAGACGAACGAACTCCCCCATAGCGATAGGATCATTGTCCAAAACATAGGCTAAAATATCACTCAGTCTGTTTTCAGAGAGTTTCCCCAAAGGAGTATTTATTCTTTCGTTACTATTACTATTTTTCGAAATTCCAGAAAAGGCACCTTCTGTTAAATCATTCATATTTCCTCCCATTTTATCTCCGTATCTCTAATCCTATTAATCCTGAATACTCAATGTTAAGTAGTGTTATTCCCCTGTTCTATCAGTTCCAGAAAAGCTTTAAACTCTTCATCCGAAAGGTCTTCTATCTTGCCCAAAGAGATTGCTCCTCCCAAGTGGTTATACTCATTACAGTTTTTAAAAATGGAAAGTGAACTCAATTTATTCTTAAAAGCCGAGGCAAATGCCTTATTTTCTTCCAACCCCTCCAGATTAATCGCGAAATCTGTCTCAACTCCAACATTTCCATTTTCCCAGAATATGAGCGCGTGCCCCACTGTAAGACGAAGAAGGTTATTCTTGTCCTTCCCAAAGTCTACTGGTATCTTCTTATCGTTTGCAAATTTCAGGACTTGTTGAATAGCATTTCTGCGAGGCTGGCCACCTTCAAATTCAACAATCTCAAGGAACGACTTTTGCGTCAATTTAAAAGGTTTTTGCTTCTCCACTTCTTCTATTGTCATTGGCTGGTCTCTGAAAAAATACATAACCAATTAAACTCTTCTCTACTTTATCAGCGAGCTTCTCCCAAACCCAAGTGTAATGCCGACTGTAAATTTCCCTTCCACTATCCATTCTTATCAGGCAGTGCTCCTTATCAATTCCACCATAAACCTCTATAATCTTTCCTTTTCCCAAATATTGAGTTCCATCACAAGAGAAGACCTTGACTCGCATTCCCTTTTTGGGAGGCGTTCCTTCATTCCAATACTTATATTTAACTTCTTCTTCCTTCTCCATTGCTTAAGCTTTTAGCTACCACTTTTTTATCCCGTATTACCACCTTTTTATTCTATAAGTATATAGCACCATTTTCCTAACTTTCTTCCCCAATCAGCTTTACCTCCTTTAACTTTATATTGCCCAAACCGTTGGAAGGAAGTCTTAAGATCATAAGCTCCAGACTCAACAGCATCCGTAGGTATGATTGCAAGAGCTTTAGTATCGTATAACTCTACTTCATTATGAGTAATTTCTTTAATAAAATTCTCAATGTCTACCTGCCAATCAGGGAAGTGCTTCGAGTAGTTCAACTCAAAATGGACACCGAGCACAATAGAAGATTTCGCCTGGTCTTTGGAGATGATTGTGATACGCACTCCTTTTTCGCGAAAACGAAACGTGCTCGCAATGTTGTCTTTATATCTACCTCGTGCTATTTGCTCGGACTCACTAAAGCGACAGCCGTAGCTTTTTAAAACATCTTCGAGATTGTATACAGTACCAAATTTTGAGTTCTCGATCTCATCTTTAATCCCAAGTGCCATCTGGCGGAGTCCTTTTGGGGCTTCTATCTCAAAAGATATATCCTTTGCAAGTATTTCTCTCAGTTGTTCGTGTGCACTTTTATGCTTGCCCAATTCGTAATATAGCCTTGCCAGACGATATCGGGCATTTGCGTCTTCCGGCATAAAATCAATAACCTCTCCTCTCTTATACCTTTCCACTTTTTGGAGCATTTCTCTCGCTTCTTTACTCTCTTTATCGAGTTTCAGCGCTTTTTTAATGAAGCTCAAGGCTTCATCAAACTCGCAAGATGGGATCCTTTTCTTCGCTTCATCTAACGCAAGTTGTGCAAACAATTCAGAAGACACAGTAAACTTCTTGGACACTGTGGGGTCTCTCTTGAGTGTTGCAGTGAATAGTAAGGGTTCATCAGAGACTTCACCAAGAAATTTCCTTAAATCAATATTCACTTTCCCCTTTGCATCAGTAGTTAACTCTTTGGAATAATCTGTTCCTTTAACACTAATGTTAACTACTCTAGATGCGAGACAATCTGATGTGGTTACGACCTTGTGCTGGGTCTCTCTCTTTGAAAAAACTATCTTTGAAAACAAATATGAGGTAAGTGGAGTAATTACACTTACACCAATCATATCTCGACCCAAAACGACCTTGCCTGTTATATAATCATAGGTCCCCCAACCAGCTACTCCAGCGGATAGTCCCCAAATTCCTATCCATCCCGGGGTAGAAAGAGTCTTGTTATACCTCACAGTAGCTTCGTACCTCTTTTTCTCAGATATAGACTCTTCTACCTCTAAAGTAAGATAGGGGCTAGAAATAGTAGGAGAACCAACTTGCTTAATTTCTGTGGTAGACCGAAGTTGTTCGCGGAAGACTTCAATGGGCTCAGTCCTGCTAATTTGGCGAGTGGCACAGCCACAAAATAATAACAACCCAGGTGTTGTAAAAAGTATTGTACGTCTCATCTTTTCCTCCTTTCTAATAGTTTTTAGTATACCTCCATGTCAAACTCATCTGACCAAGAATGACCCTCATTGTCTTGGACATCTATATAAAAGGGAATGATATGACCAGGAGGGCAAGAGTTAGAAATATTAAAAGAAACGTAGTCCTCCCACCCGGAAGGTCCGCAAATTATATCACCTGGATAAACCCAGTTTGCCATAGAGTAAGTAATTGCCCCATCGCCAATAGCAATAAAATTATCATTTGCACTCAACGTGAGTTCAGCATAATTCAATCTCTTGCTACCTATATTTTTCAAACATATCTTTATCTTGATAGTATCTCCCGGATTAGGTATTGTATCACTATCGTAGAAAATGTATCCGGCATAAATAAGCTCGGCAATAGAAACCACTTTTACATTTTTTACCTCGCTCTCGTTCCAGTTCCCTGCTTTGTCATAGGCTCTAACTTTGAAGTCGTGTAAACTAGAATCAGCCCTATAAGGTTCTGAACAAGGATAATCATTACCCCTTCGGTATGGGAAAAAGTAGGACACATTTTCCTCACTAATAGAGGTGTCTGCGACGAATTCTCCGCCGAGATAAAACTCAACTTTGTCTACCTCTTCGTTGTCTGACACTTCTACTTCTATTTCCACAATGCCAATAACTCTTTCTCCTTCTTGGGGCTTTACAATCTTCACTGTAGGTTGGGTAATATCCAGAATATAATCACAACCGGCAAAGAGAGCCATAGTTAAAAAACTTACAAAAATCAGTCCTCTCATTTTACACCCCCAGTCCAAGTTTACAAACATCCCTAACAAAATCTACTGCCTATTTAACATGGCAGGGTTTAAACCAACTCCTAAAAGACATTCTCGTTCACTATCTTGCAGTCTTCTTATCTTCCTTCTTGCTCCTACTAAAGTACCCAGTTACGTCGAGAGAGAAAACCTTAATTCGCGTTTCTTTTCTGGGTGATTGCTCTTTCTCGATGTCATATACCGTTGCACGAGGCTCGTTACAAAGCTGTTTCATTGAAAATTTAGTGATTTTGTAAATTCAATCTCGTATTCTAAAGGGGGGCTAGAACACTTTTGAACTGCATGACTTGTATTATAAAGGATATTTTCTGAATCATTCTGCTTATACTCAAAAGCAACAAGGTAACGGCCTCTCACTGTAACTCCAAGCCTATTCTGTGAATCTACAGCTATATAGACTACATATTGCGCGCCCTTTCTTGATACTATCTCACACGAAGGATAAGTAGCAGTTGCAGGAGCTACCAACTTTTTTTCCACTATTCGCTTTGCTAATCCTATCGCATTTTTGTTTCGCTCTTTAACAAGTTCTATTTCCTCTTTATTCTGTGCTAACGACGATTTATGAACATATCCTATCTCATTTTCCTTTTCTCCGCACAATATGCGTATCCAACCTTTCTCCACTTCAATTCCTCTAATTGTATTAATTCTATTGCCTAGCTCAAGTTTATCAATTCGGTGATACTTCGTTCCAGGGCCACTTCTTACATTTATATCTCCAGTGGCGTAATATATATTCCCTACCTCCTTAATCACAATAGCTTCTTTACATTTCCGCAGAAATTCCTGTACTTTCGCATAATTCTTATATCCTTTGGGGACTTTTTTCAAGCATTCTATTGCACGGGTAAAATCAGTAGTTAAAATTGCCTCCTTATAATACTTTATTCCTAGCTCTGCATTCACTCCAGCATCTCTCAATGCTATTCTTTTTTCAACCGAAACCAGAAGCGCTTTTACTTTTTCATTCTCCGTATTCCATTCTAAAGCTTTCTCAAGGTTTGTCCTTGCCTCATCAAGGTTCTCATCTTTCAATGCTTCTGATGCTTGAGTAAAATAATACTCGTATAACATTGCTTTTGCCTCTTTATTCTCTGGATCCCATTCTAATGCTTTCTCAAGGTAATACTTTGCAGTAGTTTGGTCCCCTTCCTCCCACGCTTCAGATGCTTGAGTATAGTAATATTCAAAAGCTTCAATTGGTATATTTTTCAACGCTTCTTGAGCTTTCTCGTATTCTTCTGCATCTTTCTCGGGTACTTTTTTCAGATCTTCCACAGCTGATTTATAGTTATGCACCTTATACGCTTTCATACCCTCATCATATGGAATGTACGGCTCGTAATTGCCAACACAAACCAGAATAAAAGAGACAATCAAAGCAATCACCGGATTCCTTTTACGCCTCTTTCTCACAGCAGCAACGATTAGCCAAATAACTGAGCCTATCATTCCTAATATACCTATTAATATAAGAAATCCTCCCATCTCACACCTCCTTCAAAATCGAACTAACACCTTTGATTAAATTCGATCCCACATTCCATTAGGGATGAGAGAGGGATCGTTTCTCTCTTCACCCCCCAGTTCTCTGGAGCAAGTCACTCTATCTGTTCCCTCCCGCCTAGTTAAATCGGGTTACTCTTTACTTTCTCATAGGCATCGTCCTCCTTTCTTTCACTCAGTGAATAGAACACATAATTTGTTTTTATTAAAACAAATTCCACGCTTGCAAAAGACACGGGTTATGTTTTCTCTAAAGAAAAAAAGGGAACATTTGCTTTGGTAGACTCTCAGTAGTTTCTTTATAAAATTTTTTACCGCTTTCAGTAGGGTCATAGCATAGCATAACATAGGGTCAGGTCTTGACATTGGACATTTCTTGTCTCTTTTTTTGTTCTTTCTTCGGAGACTTGCATTACCTGTCTACCGACAGGTAGAGAAGTCTCCCTTACAGTTTCATAATATGTCATTCTCGAACATTCCTGCATACAAGGTCATTCAACCCGATTTTTTACTACAAAAACCAATTGATTGTTGAGAAGAATGTCTAATGTCAAGACGCGACCCCGCGCGTAAAAATTAGCGATGCCATCCGCCAGAAGTTGGGCTCTATTCTATGGAAGCTTGTATTCTGGCGGTACACAGGTATTATATATAGGTATAAGACTCCGAAATGTATAAACAATCTGGGAAATTACTTTATAATCTTTGCTAAGAATATTCTCTTTGCCACGAATCTTTTTAAAGAGAATTATATTACACCATTCTCTCCCTCTTTTGTTCCAACTGTTGATAAGATCCAGTAGCTTTCTCCAAGTAATTTGCCTTGCCTCGAAGTCACTCGTTAAATCAATTAATTGATCATCTTTCAGGATTATCTCACTCCATTTATCCTGATTCCCAATTCCCAGGATAGTGTTTGGTTGTTGTAAGGGATAAATTAGAAACTCAGGTAGACGGGAGGATTCTTTTATCGCATCAATGAAGCGAGTCCAATCCCATTCGTGAGGTTTCCTCATGTATTCGTCAGGATACTTATCCAAATCAGTTTTATTAGCACTGTTTGCTAAGAAACCTTTCTCCAACCACAATCCGAATACTATCTCTTCTCGCCTTGCAAAGTCCCAAGTCTCCTTTGCAAAGTAATTCCGATACCCGAAGGATACAATCAGATGAACTGCTTTGTTCGGGATGTGCCCGCGATTGGTGTGATAAACGACGATTTGCCTCATCTCGGGAACAGATTTTGCGCTGAAAGACGAACCTAATGCTCTTTTCAGGAATTCTGCCAATTTATGCCTCCAATATGTACCTGTCATTAGGTTAGCAAAATCACCTTCTGTAAAGATTTGTTCCACCATAGTACTCCCCATTTGATGATTATGTAATTAGAGATAAGTGGCTATTATTCTAACATACAGTTCCTTTTCTTCCATCCATAAGCACCCAAAACCAAAGAACTCTTCGCAATTGTGAGCCCTTATTAAACAGCATTTTTTATCAAATACCAAAGATTTCTTGCCAAATGTCAACTTTCGCTTATTAATCTTCTGTGGTTTCTTTTGTCGCTTCTTGCAATGTGGTTTCATTGTTTTCTCCTTTACCCTTCGCTTTTTCCCCTGAAGTAACATTGTTCCCGTCCTCGTTGGCTTTTGCAATAGCTTCTTGTTTTGGCTTTCTATCACGCTTTTTCCGTATGTCATCTAAACGCATCGGTTTCTTGCCAAAGCATACCCGACCCATTTCCATTCTCTCAATCTTATCTGCGTTTTTCTTGTCTACCCAATCGCACTCTGTATCCAAAAATTCTTTTCCATCGTTCACCTTTATCAAACAATGTGGTGGTTCAAATCCGTTATATACATCAGTAATATACCCAAGACCGTAGTATTCAGTGTCGTCAAGATTGAACACTTTTACCCTCATCCCTTTTTCTGGCTCTATATCTGCGAGGGCTGGCATATATCCTCCCTTCGGGCAAAAAAACTGGAAAAAATGGGGGCCGGCTCGACTATTTGCGGTATATGACGGGGAGCACCGGAAAATTCGATTCTTGGCTTTCTTACAATACTTCTATTTTATCACAAAAAGTTAAATAGTTGACCTTAACCCACTTTTTCCTTTATTCTGTTTCTCCCCAGATTTTTCCCAATGCCTTTTCTATCTCCTCGATGAAAAAATGAGCATCTTTTATCTGAGATTCGGCTTCTTCGCAAGTTACAATAATGAAGTCTCCATAATCACTTTCTTCTCTTGCATCTTTTGCGCTTGCCAATACCTTGCCACAGGATAAATCAACTATCTTCTCTTTTACAAAATGATGGTTAAAAAGAGAAATAATACCAGAGTGTTTTATACTATTTAATCCTTGTGTTGCAAGAAGTGCTCTTGCAGCCGAAAACATGGCATAATACGATCTGGAAACAGAATCCTTATATTTCTTGTTTCTAATCAATATTCTCGCTGACTCCAATTTCTCTTTGCTATCCTCCAACCGATACTTGATTAGATTTTCTTTATGTTCACTCATAAACGAACTCCGTCTCTATTCAGGTTCTCGATGAATGGAGAATTCATCTCTACATTTTTTTGATATTCAAAAGTTGAAAGTAATTTTAAGGATATCCTATAGTCATAATAAGGATCGATATTGAATAGAATATCATATAACTTTTCCCTTATTTTTCTATTTTTATTGTGCACAACTATCAATATATCTATATCCGAGTCCTTATCAAAATTGCCTCTCGCTTTAGAGCCAAACAGAGTAATGGAGACCAAGTTATCACCCAAAAACTCACTTATCTCTTTACTCAATAGTTTTATTATTCTATTCTCTTTTCTGGTAGTTCTCATAATAATTTTCCTTCTATCATTTTTTATCTTTATTGTTTGTATTATACACTCTTTCTCCCCTTTTGTCAAGAAAAAAATCCGAAAAGGGTGGTTGGCTGCTCACTTTATAAATCATTTGAAGTCTGCCCGGTTCTGTCCGCAATATATTTTATCCCCCTTAAGGTGAGCCATCTATCGTATCTGTATCCCAGTTCCTTCGAGAGCTCTTCACCCATACCGCCCGTGGTTAACACGGGAAGAGCCCGCTTAAATTCACTACCTATCCTCTTCACTATGCTCTCTATTCTCGCCCCCTCGCCCCAATATGCACCGCATAGAATGCATTCACTCGTACTTTTACCGAGAGTTTTGTCCACCTTTTTGAGTTCAACCCTCGGTAAAAGGGAGGTATATCTGTGAAGTGCTCTAAGTCCCAAATCCAGACCTGCAAAGATGAGCCCTCCCATATACTTTGTGTCTACGACGACATCCACGGTCGTTGCGGTTCCAAAATCTATAACCACAAAATTATCGCCCTTATTGAGATATCCCGCGGCGAGATTCGATATTCTATCCTGCCCGAGATGCCCATTATATTCGATCTCCACACCGAAGCCGACCTTCGCACTTATAAAGGAGATTTCGAGCCCCCACATGCTCTTCACAATTTTGCTCCATTCTTTTGCTCTATCCGGTACTGTAGAGGCGGTGAAGACTGCATCGGGTTTCTTTAAATTTAATTTCCCTTCACATAGACGCCGTGTGTCAAATTGAATCACCTTCTCAATTCTTTCGTCAACCCAGTTCGCAATCTGGGTATTTGTATTTCCTATGCTACAGGTGAGTATTCGCCGCATGGTGTTTATATTTGGTAACTATAAAAGGTTTGACACTAACTTTTATTCTTATTGCGTATTCCTGTAGGCCGACCGACAGGGAACTGTGTAAGAAGGACAACAAAATTTTTTTTCTCTCTTTTCTTGACAGGGACTTTTACGAGACTGGAATGAGACTTTAAATATAAAAATTAGTTTGTCTCTTATAGGTCTCTTACCTGCCTACCGTCAGGCAGGCAAGTCACTGTTTAACTTTTTTTTAACTTCTTAGTGTCAAATGTTTTATTATCACCTTATATTTTAGATAAAAGGCGATTTACCACATTTGAATTTCTGTAGCCAAATCGCCATTGCCACATTCCCATACTTTCTTCCCTATACTTTTAAATGTGGGCGCTGAGGGATTCGAACCCCCGACCTCCTGAATGTAAGTCAGACGCGCTAACCAACTGCGCCAAGCGCCCGTAAAGTACCGTCTACATTTTGAATTGACAATTGTCAATTTCTCATTCTGCAGTTTGTAATTTTTGATACCTTATATTTGATTTTTGATATTTTATAATATACCCCTGGCGCGATTCGAACGCGCGACACCCGGTTTAGGAAACCGGTGCTCTATCCTACTGAGCTACAGGGGCACATAAAATCTCTTTTAATTTCTCTTTTCCAATTCCCGATTTCCAGTACTTTTCCCTTTCTCTGGCTTCTTGTCGGTTATTACATCTCTCAACAAAGAATATCTTCCAGGGCCTATAGCCCTTAGTTGATTTAGTCTTACCAGAATTATGTTCCTTTAATCGTTTTTTGGGGTTACAGGAGATTCCTACATATATCCTTCCGTTATTATTAACCAGTGCATACAAATAATAGGACATGTTTTCCTTAGGAAACCGGTGCTCCCTGCCTGCCGGCAGGCAGGTATCCTACTGAGCTACAGGGGCATCGTTATATAGCAGGGGTTTCAACGATCCGGATTTTCCATTGAATCTTGATTGTAACGTATGTGTAATGGTTGTGAGCCAAAATAGACTCATAAGTAGTTTTCTTTCTTAAGCCATTGTTTTATCCCATCTATTATCTTTTCAGCATCCAAAAGCCTCTCCTCGGTGTCCTCTCGTGAAGCCATAAAAGCATACCCATAATCACTTTCTTCTCTGTTTTCTCTCAAACGGGTTAATAGTCTGCTAAAATCTTGAGGAAAGACACCCTCCTTTACGAAATGCTGGGCGAAAAGTATAGAAACTCCCTTGTGTCCTTTTGGAACCAATTGCTTTGAAAAAAGACAGGCTCTGACTGCATGGAAGGCAGCATAATAGGCTCTGGATGCTGAATCAGCATAGAAACCCTTTGTTAGAAGCTCTTTTGCCGCTTTTAAAGTTTCTTCAGCTTTCTCAAATTCCCGGCAGACTTGTTTTTTTAATCCCATACTTCTCATAACCTCATCCCGTTTTTCTCAATCTCGCGATAAAACAAAATTCCATATCTCCGCTTGGTCGCCATCTCTTCGGTATCAATTACCCTTGGAGAAATCAGAATCCCATGTTTAAGAATCATATCATCGGCAAAATTCCAGATCTCTTTTCTCTCGGTATCAGAAATTTTATCGAGAACTACAAGAATATCTATATCTGACTCTTCATCAAAGTCACCCCTGACCTTGGAACCGTAAAGAACCAATCGTCTAACCCGCGTTCCAAAGAGTCCCTTTATTTTTCTTACTAACTCTTCCAGGGCTAAATTCTCTTTGTCAGTCAAGAAATCATTGACCTCTCGCAAGTTTCTCTTCCTACCCATAAGCTATCCTTTTATATTTAACCCTATGTCAGAGAATAATATCGGACTAAAAAATTCATTTCTATATTACTCCTATTATAACAAAATTTGTGCCAGATGTCAAGAAAAAAATTTACCGAGGGAAAGATTAAAAGAGGGTGGCTGATAGATTTTATATGCTGGTGTTATGGACGCATGTTAACATCGACTGTATTTATTGAAGCGAAGCGGGAACCCCTTATTTGTGGGAAGGTGCAGAAGGAGACTGTGAGGGTGAGAAAGCGTGTGGTAATAATATGATAAAAAGCACCGGGATAATCAATACGAGTTTTCCTTGTTATATATCAATTTTCACAGTAAACCTATAGCAAACTCAAATTATCAAGTCTAAATTTCAGTTTTCAGCTCATACGAGTCTGTGACCTGACCCCGTAATTTCATTCCCCATATGGTTATATGATACTATCTGATTAATATCATCTTCTTCGTGCTACAGAAATCCTCGGTTTCAAGGCGATAAAAGTAGATTCCGGGAGACATCTTCATCCCCTTATCATTCATGCCATCCCACATTATATCATAGTAATCTGCCTTTTTTTGTTCGCTTACAAGTGTAATAACCCTTTGACCCGACAGGTTGTAGATGACGATGTTAACATAGGATTCCCTTGGAAGTCCAAATTCTATATTGGTATTAAGGGTAAATGGGTTTGGATAGTTCTGTTCCAACGAGAAAGTTACTGGCAGAAAAGTGAATTGAATGTCATTGGAAACTGGTAATATGAAGTCAGAAGCAACAGGCAGGTGGTCGGAGGCCATAATCACATCCTGCGGTTGAAGACCGTAGGAAGCAAGTGAATCTGCGGACATCTCAGGCGTAAACAGAATGAAATGATTGCCCGGGATTATGACACTATCGGTGTAAATAATGAAGTCGAGCCGTCCGGGCCAAAAGGAACTATTATCTCTATACCAGGTGTAGGTCATTGGCAGATCAGTCTGGCGAGGTGAGAGGTCTGCTAAATCGGTTCCATCCCAGTCCGGTGTAAATGGTTGCCCATATATATCCACATTTACAATTTCGCCGGTTAGTAATGTTTCAAGCTGCTGTCTATAACCGACCAAATTCATATCTCCCATAATGATTATTGGTGTACCCGGTTCAAGGTCAAGAATCCCGCCCGGTGCCTTGGCGTCACGCATAAATGCCATAATAGCATCAATTTCGAGCTGTCGCTCAGTGTTATTCTCGCAGCATGGCAGATGTGCCACGATAAGAAGTAAATCCGTATCATACATTGGCCGCAGGTCAATGAGGAAAGCACCATTCCCATCAATAGGATAAGTGCTGCAAATTAGATATCTGCTAATGGTAATAATATCCGGGTCTACCCTGGAGCTATACCACTGCTGTTGCCCGGTTGAAGGGAGCATAGACTCAATCAGACTCGCTGTCTCCTCAGCGGAGTATCCATAAATCTCCTGAAAACCGATAATATCGGGTTTAATGGCATTCAATATCCGATCGAAACACTGCACGCGAGAGGGATCAAAAAGCCCGGAAAATGAAACATTGTAGGTTAGAAGGCGTAGGTGGTCTGTATCGTATCTCCTCAATGTAATCGATGGTAGAGGTGGAAGTGATGTGTCGTCAAATGTGTAGGTTATGCTAATTCCACTATCTGGAAGCAGGTCCCCGCCAGTCAGGTCGGCGAACATAATCTTTAAAGTATCTTCAGGAAAAAGAGGTATCGGGTATACCGGTTCGACGTATCGATCAATTGCAATCTCGAACTGCGTGGAGGTTACAGTCGGGGCCGTTACCAAATCTATATGTCTGTGGGAAATGGAAAAGGAATCAACCCCAGACACGAAAATACCAGTTCTATCACCAAAATTCCATTCAAGTTCAGCACCGATCCCATGAATCTGTGTACCTGTTGTCGGGTTATTATCGGTGTCGAGGAAGAGGATAAGGTCATTATCGTTCTGTAGATTAATCTCAGCTCCGACCTCAATGCGCAGGAAAAGAAATCGTTCATCATTTGCAATCCAGAGCTGACCGAAGTCAATATCACCGGAAACCTGATCACCAATGGGATCTGTATATATAGGTATGAGATTTTGCCAATCTGAAAAGTCACCATCTATAAAAATACGAGCAGCTTGTGAAAATGCGGTCACCGGAAGCAGCAATAAGATAAGTGAGGCAACAACGAGACCTGCAAATAGGAGAAAATTAGGGCCAGGTCTTGACATTGGACATTTCTTGTCTCTTTTTTCGTTCTTTCTTCGGAGACTTGCATTAGAAGTCTCCCCTACAGTTTCATAATATGTCATTCTCGAACATTCTTGCATACAAGGCCATTCAACCCGATTTTTTACTGCAAAAAATAGATTGTCGAGGAGAATGTCTAATCTACCTGTCGGCAGACAGGTGTCAAGACGCGACCCCACTTATATTACTCTATGTATTACTCTATGTTACGGACGCGATTTAACATCACCAATATTCTTCTACACCAATTTCTTGTTTCCATCCAAAGTCCGGTTCAAAATAATTCCAGAGTAGATTTGATACAGTTCTAATTAATACAGAGCCTTCATTAGATATCGACCAACTCGTATCTTTTTGATCTCTTGTTATGATACAAAATACATAATCCCCGTGGGGCGCATTAACAAGTACCACCTCGGACCTTGATTGGTCAAGCGCACCTTGCTTAGATGCTACCTGAATAGTTGGTGGAATTTGAGAAAGGGCATTTCCATCCCAGTATATTCGGGTTAGATGACGGTATATATCATCACTGGCTCGTCTTGACACTGCCCTACCCTCTCTTATCATGACCAATAATTCTGCCATTTCTCTTGGTGTCGTTTGTCCCCATCCATATTGCTCATAATCATCTTCTCTACCCGTAGTCCTTGAGTTAACTCGCGTGGATCGAAAACCTTCCTGATTTAACCATTCATTAATTTCAGTCCCTGACCCAGCCAATTCTTGGAGCCAGATGCCGGCATGGTTATCGCTAAATGTGATCATGTGCGCCATAAGCTTGCCAATACTAATATCTTCTCCATCTTTAAATCGTGAAATGGCATCGTCACCTTTCCAGGGATAATTAATTGAATCCTTATAATAAATGACCGTGCTGTCTATGGTTAATTCACCTTTTTCAATTTTATCAAATATTTTGATCAGGATGGGTACTTTTATCATACTGGCTGTAGGAAAGAGGTCATCTTCATTAATGCCAGCTGTGATATTTTTTGAAAGATGACGAACATAAATGCCAACATCACCTTGAAAATTCTCTACAGAGGCTTCAATTTGCCTTTGTAACACTTGATTTGTTCTGGTTCCAATGGACTTACACCCAATCACGATGAATAGTGTAACAACCGTAATATACAGAATCTCATTGACTGTCTTTATCATCCTTCCTCCTTCAAATGGGTTTATTAATAATCATCAATTTTGCTTTCTGACCTATATTATACGGCCTAAATAAATCTGCAAACACAGCGAATTTTTGCAGTATAACACTATGAACATCATGTGTTGACAACTTCCAAACCTTTGGTGTATTATATCATAAACTAGAGGAAAAATCAAGGGAAATTTAATCTCACATTAAACACACCTATAGATTTAAAACATACAAGCCCCGCTCACCCGCAATACAGAGATTCCTCTATGTAAAGATCAAAGAGAGGTTTTGATATGAGATTCTATAATGATAAGAAGGTGTATTTAACGCAACTTTCTTACTGATAGACTCCCGCCACACAATTGGAACGTCATACAAGGCCGCATGACACTATTGCATTAGTATTACTTTCCTTGTCGCTACAAAGTCTGGGGTTTTCATGCGACAGAAGTATACCCCTGGAGTGAGTCTTTTGCCTGTTTTATCTTTACCTTCCCACACGGCTAAATGATAACCTGCTTCATGATATCCATTAACAATAGTTTCAATAGTTCTACCAGTAATATCATATATTTCAATGGTCACATCTTGAACTTTCGGTAAGGCATATCGTATTTGGATAGTCGAACTGGACGGATTAGGATATAACGGGCAAAGATCATAGCTATCAGGAATAATTTCTTCGTCGGGACTCAACTCAATACCAGTCAATAGATCAGTGCCATTATAGCTGGGATATAATGTAGTATCCGGCGTTCCGTTTCCGTCTATGTCAACTTCCATCGGAAAATTCGTGCTCGAATGAGTGAAACTAATTTCCGTCTTAGTGTTCTGTTCTAACTGTACACTGTCAAACTGTACATGTCTAACTATATCCGATTCTACCGGTATAACTATATTCAACATCATCATACCGGTATCGTAGGCAGTTGTCTGAACTGTATATTCAAGGTTATCCGGCAAGTAATATATTTCAACATCTAATGCTGTGTCAACAGATGCATCAGGAATTTCATTTACCAAACTATCTCCCGAAAAGCCTATCTTTCTACCATGTTGGTCAGTAATGAGGCCGTCAACAGGACAGGCAATGGTAACCATGAACTTGGCAGACATTATTAATAGTTCCCTAAAAGCACTATATACCCCTCGCAGCAGATTCTTTGACCAATATCCAATTTCTCTCCTCGGATATTGTACAAGAACATCTCCTTTTGAAGCATCTGAGTAATTCCTGTAAGGAAAACCATAACAATACATATTGGTATCATTCTGGTACATCTCATAATCTAAGCATTCCCTGCCGTAGGACCAAAAGTCATTAGTATCATTTCTGAAATCAAATATACATATTCTTGGCCAAATTGTTTTAGTTTCTCCTGGGCCGTAATAATATGCGTTATCATATACATATACAATCTTAAAGTCACCTCTTTCTAATATCTTATAAGCAGAAGTTGCGTATTTTTGGCTTAAAATCATTGTAGGAAGCTTGTCGTGTCTGATTTTCGACAAGAGTTTTGTGTATTCTGTAGCTGGGTCACTTGCGGGAGAAAGCATAAATCTGAGGACATCTAGAAACATTTTCTGTTGATAATTACTTATCTCATATTTAGCTTCTTCCTTTTCCATTGCAAAGGTAGGTTTCTGTACAGGTTTTAAACTCGGATCTTCAAAGTACAATGTTGAACTACTTGCCATCCCATAACAATGACCTCTTATACCACATACATATGCCCATGGAGCTCCTATAAAGCCCAACATAACCCTTTCTGCATGATCCCATAAGGATAGAGACGAAATCTGTGTTAAAAAGGCATCCCAAAATTCACTTGATTCCCAGCCCCAGTTGTTGAACTCTCCGTAGACATCGGTTCTCAAGTCATAAGCTCTACCTGTCGGAGGATTGGAATGGGGAGTAACAACATAATATATTGACACCGTCTCACTGCTATCATTGTTGTCCTCATTTGTTTCCAGAATATGATCATACGGATCTGTCTTTACTGCAACCCTTTTGTTCTCAGTCGATGGTTCAGGTAGTGTCCACAAGTAGTCTACAACTATAGCGTCATGGCTTAATAGGGCACCTATTGTATCTTCACCTATGGGCACATCGTCGATTAGAAACTGGACAATTATATCGGATATTGTATTATCACAGTTATTACTAATTACAGCACCAATAAATTCCTCATCAGTTCTTGGATATTGAGTTGTATAGTTAGGTGGCCACTCTACAGAGTTATTGCTGAAATATAGAGCTGTTATACCAACATCCAACGCGGGACTCACATTAAATGCACTCCGAAGTGTATCATCCGAAAGATCCTCGTCTGTCGGAAGCTCCGTATATGCCTCGGTGGTATATGTGCCAACCGTAGCATTAAATGCAGGGAAATTGACCGTTTGAGTCTCTTCATAATAAATCGTCAGGTTCTTCTCGGTCTCAGAATATACCTCCGTCTCGGTATCATCATAGATCTTGAATGTGACATCGAAGATCTCATTACTACCACCAAAGTTCTCCACCCCCACGCTGGGTGTTACAGACACGCCCTCTATATATGTGCCTGTGGGCGCATATATTGTCGTCACACCTATATCATGGTTTTGAATAGCAATCTCAACTAGTGCTCTAACATTAAAGTTATAATTTAAATCATAATCTAACAGCTCTTCCCATGTGCCGGTGGAGTTTATCCAGTCACCCTTCCCAGCAACCGCAGGACCAGCATCGATTCCTATCGGATATTCACCCGCAGCATGTGTTACCTCAACAGATACCCATATATCTTTGCAGGTATCAAGCAGTACGGGATTTGCCAGGTCTATCCTATGCCATCCTGTATCAGAAGTAGAACAGGGTTCCCGTATTATCAGAGCGCCGGGCGATGTGGGTGTTCCACCCTCATATATCTTGGCTGCACAAGAATGTGTCGCCGCCTCATAATGATAGAATATCACTGATTTAATCTGCCAGCCATCGTACCCTGCAAGTTCTGTCGGCGTTATCCTTATCGCTGCCTCATACGTGCCGCCAGTAGGTAAACCAATAGCATCGTTATTATTTGGGCCGTCATAGTGAATGGTGTCCTCGGGCACCGCAAGGCTCACATTAAATGCGCTCAGAAGTGTGTCATTTGATAGTTCCTCGTCCGGGGGGAGCACCGTATATGCCTCGGTGGTATATGTGCCAAGTGCAGTATTGAATGCGGGGAAATTGACCGTCTGGGTCTCACCTTGATTAATCGTCAGGTTCTCCTCGGTCTCAGAATATACCTCCGTCTCGGTATCATCATAGATCTTGAATGTGACATCAAAGATCTCATTATTGGCTCCGAAATTCTCTACCTCCACGCTGGGTGTCACAGACACAAGCGGCATATATGTGCCTGTAGGTGAATATATTGTCGTCACACCTATATCATGTTCGGAAGGATACCATACCTCAACATCATCGACCAGCCATATATACCACAGACCGTCATTAGTTGGACCATCTACCCCGTGCCAGGCAAGCTTTATTGTATCCCCAGCATAAGATGAAAGATCCATTACATAGGGATAATCCCATGTATTCCAGCCGTTCCCGGTTAGATTGCTCAAATCAAGTAGAACATCCCATGTGGTGCCATTATCTGTGGATACCTTGACATAGTAATGGTCACCATGGACGGAACCTTCCCATCCATAAGTCCAGAATGACGCGTAATATAAACAGGATGCAGAACCGGTAAGTATAATACTATGTGTTATAAGCCATTCATCCTGATGTTCCCAAGACCACCACAATCTAGCAGAATAGCTTCCTGTATGTTGGTCGTAGTCTGACTGAGTCCACCAAGCAGGGATGTAGTGTGTAGAATCTGTACATGTCTGAATAACCGTCCATCCAAGGGGGGGCCAAGGTCCCTCAAACCCCTCTGCAACAATCACAGCCTTGCGACCCTCACCAGGTATTCCGCTTATAACCTTTCTTGCCCTCTTTAGCTTCACCATGCCATCCTTTGATATAGACTCCCTGACTAAAACCTGCCTGGACTGGAAGCTCACTGTCTCTTGCAGTTCTCTCTTTTTAATGGTCTCAAGAACGTTTGGTAATACCCTTATCTCTTCCTCATATTTCATCTTCTCTTGTGAAGGGAACTTTGAAATCTCCTCACTGGTCATAGCTAAAAGTACAGAACCAAAGGGAACCAAAGCTATAACAACTGATAACAACAACATCTTCCTCCTCATAAAACTTACTTTCTTATACCTCGCTGTCAAAAATAAAAGACATAAATATCACCGTTGGGAAACATCTGCAACATTCCAGGCAACCCCAAAAAACCGTATGCTGAGACAGCCTTTTAGGTCTTTCTTGGCTATCTTTTATAAGATAGGTTGGAGTACCTGTCGCCATAGCTCAGTAGGGAAAATTAGGGCCAGGTCTTGACATTGGACATTTCTTGTCTCTTTTTTGTTCTTTCTTCGGAGACTTGCATTACCTGTCTACCGACAGGTAGAGAAGTCTCCCTTACGATTTCGTAATGTGTCTTTCTCTCGAGTATTCTCGCATACAAGGCCATTCAACCCGATTTTTTACTACAAAAACCAATTGATTGTTGAGAAGAATATCTAATCTACCTGTCGGCAGACAGGTGTCAAGACGCGACCCCACGTTTCTCCCCCTGACACCAAATTTCCACTCACAAAATAAAGTTTCGTTATAACTCTTTATACAACAAAGGCTTACTGAGAACTGACACCAAATTTCCCAATGGTATTTCCAAGCCAAATTTTTCTTTTGAAGCCTTTTGAATAACTGCCGAATCTACAAATCTATCCCTTGAAGGAAATGCTTTAATTGCAAAAGGCCAAAAAGAATCAATATAATCTTTCCCTTGGTCATAAAGGGATTTGACAAGTGCGTAGGTATAAGTTAATCTTTTCAACTTTTACCACCTCCTAATTGCATGGCGTATCTCTCGTATATATCCGCCTTGCAGATATTCCTCCGATTTAGTGGTATATGCACAGTATTGTAGATATAGCACCATATCTGAAGCTTTGTTTTAACCTCTTCATTTCTTTAAAACAATTACATCTCATATAGTGATTTGCCAGCATAATATGCCCTAATAAATGTGCTGCTATATTGATTCCTCAATTACCTTAATTTCCTGTTCTGTTAATTCGTAGAGTTTATAAACCATCTGGTCAATCTGCCGTTTAGGTTCTTTCATGTTTTTAACCAGTTTTTTCAAAAGTGCACCAATAACCAGATGGCCTGGCAATCAATTTCATTTCTGGTGTAATTATTAAACGCTTCAATATTTGTTTACCTATATGATAATATACTACGATCTCATATTCCCATTTATTTCTACGACATATTTCCCTAGATTTATATTCATTTATTGTAAGATTAAACTCTTTTCCAGGAAGACCATATACAGATTTAACTTCAACGAACTTAACAAAGTGCCCTTGATTATCGCATACATCTATATCACACGAGATATTTCTCCTAGCAATTTTTGGCAGATTACTGTTTAAATTCGGGAATCTATGGAAAGGAGCAAGTTTTTCTTTCTCTGAAATATACTTTACTTCTTCTAGTTCAAAATATAGACCTATTATATTTGCTTCAAGCGGAGCTACATTAGATTTGCGTAAAGATTTGGAATATACTTTCTTTTCTATTATATTTAATTCATTTTTTCTCTGTTTTCTAATATCAAGTTTAAAATCAGGTAAAATTAATAAATCAATATTCTCTCCGCTAACATACTCACAATAGAAATTTCTATTCATAAATTTTTCGACTATTATTCCTAACCAAGTTCCACTTGAAACAGTAATGTATCCTTGTGTTGAGTGATTATGCTGAGCAATAGTCATCGTTGCAGAAAGTTTTTTTGATAAAGAGATATCTACAATTTGTAAGTTTCGTGAGTAAGGTGGTACATTTGTTCCATCTCCTGACAGTTCTATCGCGCGTAAAAAATCTCTAAGCGACCTCCATTGTGTGTCTCGCGAAGGAAATTCAAGGATACTAGAGAGTTTATTTATTGAATCAGTATATATTCTTAAACCTGCTTGTGTCCCCTTTGTCCATTTTTTGAAACCCATTTTTACAAACATTTTCTCCCCCTTTAAATTTAATATAAATTATCTTCCATGACATATTTTTTCATTTCTGCTGGCAATTTGTATATCTCACATATCAAATTTTCAATTTCTTCTAAGATTTGATTTAGTAAGCCATTATGAATAATTTGGTGTACCAATTCTATAATCTTTTTTTGGGCTTTCATTTCTATCATTTTGATAGGTAATGTTTCTAATACATCAATATCAGTTTGAGCCATTGTTCTGCTTCTTTCAAGACTAACAAGTTGATAAAATTTATTCATTAGTTTCGAATTTAACACGGCACAAATATACTCAAGAGATATGTTCTCCTTTAGGATGCTTAAAGAATGCACATTGTTAAGATGATAAAACCCTTCCATATCAATTCCTGCAATTAATGAATCACTAGTTTGTCTAATCATTATCTTTGGATTTTCTACTATATTTGAATCCCATCCACCTGCCCATAACAGTTTTTTATCAATATTTAGATAATGTCCCCTCCATTTGACTATGTATGGATAAACTTGGGCACTGGAAATTATACCTTTCTTCCAATTTTTTTCTGCCTGTCTATCTGCTATAATTTTCTTCTGTCCAATTTTCGACCTTACGCCAGTGGTAATTTTTGCTACATCCCCAAGTGATATTGAATCAGCTTCAACAATTTCTACAAGTCTTTTTGCTCTATTACTAAAAAGTAGTTTAAAACGCTTATATTTATTATTATTAAAATATTCTTGCGAATATGAGTTTCTTAGGCAAAAACCTCTTTCAAAATTTTCTAAATTTTTAAATAGTTCAATCTCGCATAATCCTTTCTTTTGATTTTTTTGCATTAGAGTAATCGTTGGTCTACCAATCACTCCTTCTCGCCAAAAATCAGTTTCAAACATTAATATTTGTTTTATAGAGGTTGAATTTAAAATGTAATTCCTTAATTTTGAAAAATATCGTCCTAATAGGTAGCTATCAGGTGTAATATAGCATATGTTTCCTTTGTCTCTAAGTAGTTGGATCCCCTTATCTATAAATATAGCATAAGTGCTTAATTTATATTCTGCGGAGTTTGGATAGCTCTTTCTAACATAAGCATCCCAATCTTTTTTAGCTTTGTCAGATCCTCTCAATCCAAAACTTATATACGGTGGATTGGCAATCACTACATCAAACCCTTTTTTTTCATGAAAGACTTCTGAAAAATAAACCTCAAAATCAAAATGCTCATCATTATTTGTAATTTCCTTTATCAATTCATCAATTTGTTGTTTATATCCTTGCTTTTTGCGTGAAATAGTCTCCTCAAAAAATAATGGTTTAAGTTTTTCAAGTTTTGTAAATGCCTTCAAATTAAAAAAACTTTTCTCTACTCTCAAGAGTGAATTACCGCAGATTATCTTATAATCCAAATTCGGCAAAGGCTTAATCTGTTTTATATCCTCTTCATCAACAATAAGGGATAACCACAGACGGAGTTTGGCTATTTCTACCGCTCCCGGATCAATATCTACACCGTAAAGACAGTTTTGTATGCAATGACGTTTGAAATTATAAATCTTTCTGTCTTTCTTGCTTTCGTCAGGTAGGTAAGTTGTGAGGACATTTCTTGCCCTAACGATCTCTGTCATCATTCCAACAGGGAAAGCACCTGAGCCGATGGCAGGGTCGCATATTCTGATATTTGCCAATTTTTCGTCAATCAGCTTGACATTTTGCCGGATACTTTCAGGCAATTTGTGTCTATAGGTTTTCGTGCCTTCTTCTTTGGCTATGTCATGTTCAATAGCCAAATCACCGTAGCGAATAAGATTTTCAATATTTTCTTTAGAGACTACAGTTAAATATCTGGGAGCAGTTAGACTTTTCTGTATAGGTGCTTGTTCACCCAAAAGTTTTGTTTGAATGCCTTTTCCCTTAATTAAAGGCTTTTGTTCAACATTTATTTCTGTGTCCAGATAATTTATCAAACTCTCCTGACACATATAGTGGACAATCCCACGGGGGGTATAATAAGAACCCTTAGATTTTCTATCCTTAACCTTTAGAAGATTTTCAAAAACTTTCCCAAGCATTTCCGGATCAATAGCTACCTCTTTTTCTAACGGCTCATCTTCTTTAACAGTGAAGTTATATCTATCAAAGACATCTAAAATCCCAGTGCCTATATCACCTTCTTTTGTTCTAATTTGGTTGGAGAATAACTCATTAGGCAGAAGAATATCCGTATATTGCCAATCATAACCCTGTATTGGTTCAAAAAGACCACCATTTAAAAATGGGATTCTGCAATCAAAATCTCTGGAATAACTGGGGTCAACTTCAGTCTGACGAGGATTGTTTAATGTATTGTAAAACAAAATCTCTAAATAATCATTGAAAAAATTTTTATGTTCATTTTTACTCCTAATAAACAGAGTTCGTAAAAAACTTTTGTCGCCTTCACCCCAAGACTTATTTGATGGTACGCCCATCCAACCTTTCTTTTGCAAAAAATAGAGAAAAATAATCTGACCTAAAAGTTTCTTGGGGAAATTAACAGTATCAACGCCTTTGTCATTAAAATCTTTTTGAATAGCCAAATCTTTTTTAACAATTTTATCCAGAACTTCTTTGATTCCTTTGTCCCCAAACAACAAGTTCCGATACTTTTCAAAGAATTCTTTAGTGACCTTTTCTATACTGAACGCATCTTCTAATTGAGTCAAGGTAGGATTATTTTTGTCATCCTGCAGGAGTGGAACGAGTTGTTGTTTTGCGGTATGATTTGGTTCATTTTTTCCTACTAAGAAAGAATATCTGCGGGCCGGGGTTAATTCTTCTTTTGCCTTTACCCTGCCAGTTTTAGTCTGGGTAAGTTTGTATTCCATTTTAACTAGAGAAAATCGCCAGTCCTCCTGATCAGGTGAAACATACGCGACCAAAGCCGCATCTTTTAATATATCTCCACGACTGCCTTTGAGATACCATGCAATGAAATTTCTCTGCATTGTCCGTGCCCGTTCAAGTGATATTGGTTTTTTAAGATGAACAATAAGAATATCTATTTTATTATCGTCAGAGTCCTTATATTTGCCAATGCGCTTGAGTGTGCTAATGAAAGGTTTATAAGCATCGGGAATGTATTTGCCGCTATAAGGATGTTTGTCTTCAGATTCTATATTGTTAAGCAGATTCTTTACAAAATAAGTAAAACACCTTCTGTCAAAAGGTCTTTCAAAAGTATCTCTAATAATTTTTATTGCGTCTTGTTTATCCATAGCTATTCACCAATTAAATATTCCGAAAGAATTACCTCTCTCGGCCCAGAAGTATGACTGGTTCTATCTGTTACTGGAACTGCAAAAAGGCTATCCGGAGTATGTTTTCTTATTATGCTAAGTATTTTCAAGGGGTTCATCTCTTTTCCAATGTTTTTCATTATGGTTTTACTGGTTTGCTTTGGCAGGATCCCTTCTTCTAAAAGATTGAGCACTTTTTTGAGATACTTATCATCATCTTCTGTAAAACCCTTTGTTTTTTGGATTGCCTTGATTATACCCTTTAGTTTTGCCTCACTGCTTCTGCCGCCTTTTTGTTTGGGTTCTATAATTTCTTCAAGTGTAGCCAGCCTAAATTCTTCTTTGTTGTTATCAAGATAACCATAGAATTTTTTACCGGGTTTTTCTCTTTTTTCTTCTGGTACTGATTTTAAGATATTGGCTGTCAGGAAAAAATCTAATTCCCTTGTTGACTTACTGTCGGTTATGAATACCTTTCTCAAACTACCCTTTCTAAAGAAAGTCAAAACCGCATCTTCTTCTACTGGATATTTTTTGGCGCTTCGTGCCTTTTTAGGTAAATATTTAATTTTTTCAAATAAATCTGGATTCTTGTCGCGAACAGCCCTGATTTCCATCAAATACTCAAGTTCTGAGTCCCCTAACTCCTCATCTTCACCCCCAATAACCCTTTTAGAATTCACCCTATTAAATAGCTCGTGGGAACCAACTTCCTCACCATCAGTCAGATAAGCCGCATCCTCTCCTAACATATCGTGAAATGACTGAAGCTTTCCGATAGCAGCTTCTTCTAATTTCATCACATCATTTGATTGCTTTGTTGGGAAAAAATTGTAGATATAAATATCATTAAATGTAGTATCCACTCTATTTATACGACCTACCCTTTGTATTACTCGGGTTGGGTTCCAGGGAAGGTCATAATTCACAACCACATTAGAACGGTGTAGATTAACACCTTCAGAGAGAATCTCAGTAGAAATCAAGAGACTTATATCATCTTTTGGATATTTACACTTTGGGTCGTAGTTTTCAATTACTTTATCTTGAATACGAGCACTTGATTGACTGGAATAAGACATCACAGCGTCTTTATATGTACTCTTCAAATTCTGTTCCAGATATTCTGCGGTTTCTCTTGATTCCGTGAATACAATAATCTTTTTTCCTTTTAATATTTTGTCGCTTTCCAATATTTCCTTAAATTTCTCAATTTTAGGGTCTGCTGTTATGTTCTTCCACAGAGATTCTATCTCTCTAAGAACCCTTAAATCACGCCTTAAATTGTCAACATAACCATCCTTAAATTCATCAATTTTATACTGCCTTATTTTTTCTTCTTCTACCAATCTCATTATTTCATCTTCATCATCGTTATTAAGAAGTTCAAATATTCTATGTGTATACTTTTTGCTTATATAAACTGTCCCACCTTCAAACATCTTAATAAACCTTTCGTATGAAGAGATAAATCTATTTAAGGTTTTCTTGAAGGCAAAAAAACTGCTTTCAAGACGTTTTACCAAAAGAATTTTCATAAAGCGTCTTAAGTTGCGCTGTCCAACCAATTCCTCTTTTTCTTCTGGCTTGGGATTTTTAAGATACAATATCGGCGTATAGCGAAAATATTGAAATCCTTTTATCTTTTCTATAGTTTTGTTAAAGGTGCGGTCTGTTTCTTCGTCAAACTCGTAATATACTTTCTCAGGGTCTCTAATTGTTGGAAATTTCAGTTTCTCATTTTTCAAGTCCTGTGAAAAATATTTTTCTACATCACCTCTGGTTCTTCTAACCATTAAATCTTTTAGAACATTTTCTCTAATTGCTTTAGAATTCTCTTTGATTATAGAGATATATTTCGCAAAATCAGATTGGCGATCTATACCCTTTAATTTTTTCTGTAGCGAGTTAAAATATCTTTCTATGTCCTGTAAACCAGGGATGGTGCTTTTGTGCCCCTTCTGGAATAACTTTATCTGACTTAGAAGGTCTATTGGAGTGTTATTTTGAGGAGTGGCTGATACCAGAATAATCTTTTTGCCCCAGCAGATTTCTTTTAATTTCTCGTATGTCTGGTTGGATTCATTGCGAAAACGATGTGCCTCGTCAATAAAGATATTCTCATAGTCTTCAGTGCCTTTTTTGGCAAGTTGATCCAATTTACCCAAGGATTCTACAGTGGCTTGAAGATTGAAACCAGTAAAAGTATCCTGCCAGTATTCCTTTAGCACGGGTGGGCAAATGATTAGATTGCGCCCGCTCAATTCTTGTGCGAGCATGGCGGAAATATAGGTCTTTCCCAGACCCACTACATCTGATAGAAATACACCGCCGTATTCTTTTAACTTACTCTTGGTATCTTGTACTGCTTCCCTTTGATACTCCAGGTCCATAAAATCACGCGGACGATAACGACCAATTACCTTCTCCTGATCAATATTTATTTTCTCTCTCAAATATTCGTATAGATACTTTAGATACAACTCGTAAGGGGTTATTGTATTGTTCAGCCAGGTCCTGGAATTAATGGTTTCAACATATTTGTCGGATATATCAACAGAGTTCTCCCAGAGTTCATTAAACTTCTCAAGAGCGAATTCATAATCAGATCTGTTCTTTAGTTCTACATTAAACTCCAAATTATCTATAAGCCCAGCCCGGGTAAAGTTACTTGAACCAGTGATAACCCTCCCTGTATCTCTATCGCCTTCTGTGAAGGTCATAATATAGAGCTTTGCATGAATGTCCCTGCTGGGATAGGCTCTTATTTTTAGTTTCCCATTTTTTAGCCATTCAATAAATTTGAAAACTCCCTCTTCAACATTAGCGCTATCCTCTGATTGTTCCATCTCTTCCGTAACAGAGTTTCCAAACTCTTGTTTCACCACAGCATGTGAGAATTGGAGGGTTAATTGCTCTTCGCCTTTTGCCTTTTGAATAAGTCTTATAGTTTCTTTACCTGTCCCCATCCCTATTAGAATCCTGATTTTTTCTGTGGACTCTAATGATTTGTATAATGCATAAAAACCACTTGTATAAAAGTATCCAACCAGAACATCAAACAGAGATGCGTCCTTGATAAGTACCTTAAACCTTTCAAGAAGGGTTCTCTCTTTTTCGTTAGTGATAAATGTTAAATCTGAATTCATTATAATACCTTCCAATACCCGCCGTTATCAGGGTCAATATTTGGAGAAACCCTAAGGACAAGATCTCGATTTTTGAACACTTTTTTATCGATCATGACTATTTAGAACTGCTATTGAAAAACTGTTCCAACCTCTCAATCGTATTAAATACATTTGAAGGCAAAAGGCCTAATATTTTAGCAACAATAAATTCTGTAAGTCTTATAACTAGCTCTGCATTTTTCTCAGCCCTGGCATCAAGGAATTTGCCAAAATGTACCAGTCTATTTCTGACTCCTGCTAACTCTGAAATCCTTTTTTTATTGGGTTTGGTAATCTCTGAGCTTAGAGCGTATTCAACAAGAAGAAAAGATATTTTTTCCGCTGAAGGTAACTTCCGTATCTGTTCATCTGAAAGCCACTTTCTGTTGTGCAAGGTGAAAAGATGTTCCAAGATTGTCCAATGCAAAACAAAGGCAGTCTCTAAAATCTGTCTTTTTTCTGCATGCTTAAGTAAAAGCAAAAAGTATCCATCTTGATACTTCTTTAACCATTGGTCAGTTCTTATTAGTGAATAAATCTTATTTAATCCTTCTTCAAATCCTATGTTGTACCCTAAATCTTGATCTTTCTTTGTCTCCTTGTAAGGTATCGAGCACCTTAAAGATCCGCCCCATTGGTATTTCCGCGGGTCTGCAATGATCGCAGATGGCTTGTCCAAAGGTTCATCCAAAAACACATCTCGCCCTGTAAAAATTGATAAAAGCACTAAAATGTCATTCAATGCTGTAGCATTATTTTTATCCCAAGGGAAAACCGCTTTCTTCTCTTTAATAGGGAGCTCTACAAAGGCAGTAATATTATGCGATCCGGTATTAGCGCTAATTGAGTATTCAGAGAGAACAGTGGTCAAATGTTGAAGACTTTTTACTTGCTTTTCATAATCTTTAACCCTCTTAAAAACATGTCCTCCAATATTAAGTTTTTCACAATAACTTGGGAATTCTAAATTGTAAATTTTTTTTCTATTCATATCTCTACTTTTTAAAATCCTTTAGTCTTTTTACTTCCCTCTTCTCATTGCCAAAAATATCTATATAGATAATCATTATTTGCCCATTTACCTTATCTGCACCAAAACGAACCTCCCAGTCTTGTTTCTTTATATCCTCTACAGTCTCAATTTGTATACTCGAACAAGTCAACAAAGTCAACAAAAGTAACCATAATATGTTGACTTCGTCCCTTAGCAAACCTTGTTAACATCAAGTAGTTGACATAGTTGGCAAAACAGCGTATTTTTTGTCATTTGAATTTTTTATTCCACCTTTATCGCATCAAACTTGCAGGAATCTTTACAGAATCCGCATTTTGTGCATTTTTCAAGGTCAATTTTATAGACCTTCTTGGGTTCTCCACTTATTGCTCCAGTTGGACAGACCCTCTCGCATCTTGTACAACCCTTGCATTTTTCAGTGTAGGATAATTGGGGTCGGGTCTTTAATTTTAAATTTCAGCTTCTTACAGCCAAGCACCCTCTTTCTGTATTATACAACTTATTTCATAAGATATCAAGGGAAAAGTCAACGGGCGTTACGCAGAACTGACACTATTTCTTTTGTTTGGACTAATAAATTTTTCAATCTTTCTATCTCCTAATGCGCCGGAATCTCCCCCAGCCACTCAATGCCAGAATCCTTATAGGTGTTGTATCGTGGATAGTGTCCATATTTTAGGTTCATTTTTTATATCGCTTTCTTATACGCATTCTTATACGCATTCTTATACGTTTTCTTATATGTTCCTCTTTCGTGTTCGATACTTCTGATTTCGATGTTTTGGTTTGTCAGGTATCGTCAGCTCCAATTTACCACTTTCTATAAGAGGTTTAATATGGCGTTTGTAGTTATCAGGATGATTTGACAAACCAATATAGACCAGTATCTCCTGTCTTTTCCTTGCTATCCTACAGAACCCAAGAATCTTTATAGCTTGTTCACTTAATCCTTCTTCAACTTGGGACAGCTCTTGGGACACTACTTGGGACAACGGATGTTTCTTCAAAACGGTCAAGAAATAGTTTCTGTCCGAGTCGGTAGTAAACTCCGGCGGCGGTGAGCGGTTGACTCCCATTGCCTTATAGATTTTTGGGAAGCCAGTAGCCCTGCCTTCCGTCAGGTCCAGTTCCTTCAAAAAATCGCCGATACGCCGATTTCGGTAATTCCGTGCTACGATTCGTCTCTTTTTCAGTGCTTTGGCGTCCACCGGGGGGAGGGGACCGGGATAACTCAAAATTTCTATGCAATCCAGACGAACATTTACTTCAATTCGATTCTGATGTTCATAACCGCGGTGGTATACGGCATTAGCAAGTGCTTCTTCTACGGCTTCGTAGGGATAATTGTAAAATCGCAACACTTCTGCCTGTCCAGGAACCTTTTGAACTTCCTCTCTAATGACGGTTGTCTTTACATAATGCAATGCATCGCGCAATTGCTGGTGAATCGGTCCTGTGAAGGTTTTTTCTGTAAAATGGTCGCCGATTTCATCTTGGTAGATCACTACATCGATTCCTGCCCCAACAAAGTATTCTTCAGGATGATCGCTGAACATCAGCAAGCCAATATTAACCGGTCTCAAATATTCTGTTGGCCCTTGGACAATCTTCATTTGTTCACACAATTCGGTAAAAGGAATTTGTGTTGACTCTTCATATAAATCGCTCTCTACCTCTTTCAGAAACGCCTGAATATTGGCAAGATTTAAATCTTTAACATCTGCGTGATGATTTATTCTATCATCAAAAGGAATTCTGACAGCGATTTCCCGCAGTTGTCGTTCTTCTGTTTGATTGGCTTTGCATGTTTGAGAACCTCGTCTGATGTAAATTGCTTTAGAGCTTCTATCACCAAGTGACATCGGTGCTTTATAGGGACGCTCATCGCCGCCATATACCCAGAGGATCAAAATATGTTTATCCTGATAAATCTCTGGTTGAACCACCGGCAAATAGTAGGGGTCCAGTTTATGAAAAAGACCAATGAGTTCATTTTGAATTTTATCCAGTTGATTGGGCTCTAACCCACTTGGTGGTAAAACAGGTCTGCCATTCCTTTCCTCAACTCCCAGAATGACATACCCACCGCCCCAGTTATGGATATCGTTGGCAAACGCACAAATGGCGTGAATAACATCTTCAGGATTCCATCCCTTCTTGAATTCAAGGCGTTCCCACTCCATAACTGAACCGTTGATCAACTTATCGATATTTAACGGTAGTGCCATTAACCAAAAATCTCCTTCGTTAATCTGGCGTTCCCCTCCTCCAGTTGGTAAATGGGGTCAGGTCTTTAATTTTAAATTTCAGCTTCTTGCTGCCAACTATCCTCTTTCTATATTATACAGTCAATTTCATAAAAAGTCAAGAAAAGAAATAAAAATGTAATTTTTGTTTTAACGACCCCGTAATCCCCTTAACTAACTTTTATACCAAGATGAATGAGAAGAGCTTTTTCTGTCTCTCGCACTTTATTTAAAGACAATGCTCCCAGCGATTTAACCAATCTCTTTTTATCAATCGTCCGAATCTGATTGCACTTTGCCTTAGAATCCCTGGCTAATCCCGTCTTTTCTGCAGGGAGGAAGACTTCAAACGGATGTATCCTCTCTGTTTTTGAAGTAATGGGAATTACAGTTACTGTAGCTGCAAATTGGTTATTTCTATCATTTGAGATCACTATAGCCGGTTTTGCTTTACCTATCTCAGTACCAACTACAGGCTCTAAAGAGACAAGCCAAATTTCTCCTCTTTTTGGAAAGTTCACTTCCATGATTCAAGTGTAATCTCCTCCCACTCTTTATCAACTTCCCTGTCTTCTCTACAAGTTGCTTTATACCCCTCGACTAAAAGTTTGTCCAGTTTTTCTCTCCTGATTCTTTCCAACCTCTCTTTCACCGCCTCAGCAATAAAGCGACTCTTATTGGAGATTGCTTCTAACTCCTGAGCCAGATCTTCTGGCAAAGTAATATTAAGTCTCTTCATGCTTATCACCTCCTGTATAAATTATACATCAAAAAGTGCGCATTGTCAAGAAAAAAATTATTGGCACTGTAAACGGTTCGGCTGAGCGGCTCGGCTGAGCTCGCCGAAGGCTCACCGAAGACAGCGCCCAACCAAACTACATTTCATTCCAAACGGTATCGCTTCATTGGTAAGGCTGAAGCCTAGCGTTACATTTGCCCCGCTATTTTGCATTACCTCACAGAGTCCGTCCATAGGTCGCGGACTCGTATGAGATCCGTATCCATACGGATCTTAAGATGGATATGGACAAGGTAATGCACTCCATACCCATTTCTCAACTTGCATACCCCACAAGAGACACGCAGGGCAGATTTAAACATACTTTTCTACATATCGCCTGCCTGCCGTCAGGCAGGGTAGACGGGCTAAATTTTGAATAAAATATCCCTCGGAATGCAGTCTGCATCCGAGGGATATTGGGGTATATACCGGCGACGGGACTTGAACCCATGACACCCTGATCCACAGTCAGGTGCTCTTCCATCTGAGCTACGCCGGCTCACATTAGCATTCCTCCGTCCACATGTATAACCTGACCGGTTATATACGAGGCGGAGTCAGAAACGAGGAAGAGGACGAGATTTGCAACATCGTCCGGGCTGCCAGACCTCCTCATCGGGATGGATTTCAGATATGCCGTCTTCACCTCATCCGAAAGCCTCTCCGTCATTTCGGTTTCTATAAATCCGGGCGCAATTGCGTTTACGGTAATTCCCCGAGTGGCGACCTCTTTTGCCACCGATTTTGTAAATCCTATAATTCCCGACTTCGATGCGGCATAGTTTGCCTGCCCCCTGTTGCCTATAATCCCGATGACGGAGGAAATATTCACTATCCTCCCCCATCTATTTTTCATCATGGAGCGAAGCACCGCATGTGTGGTGTTGAATGTCCCCTTGAGATTGACCCGTATCACGGAGTCAAACTCTTCCTCACTCATTCTCAAAAGTAAATTATCCCTCGTTATGCCCGCATTGTTGATCAATACATCGATTTTACCAACATCCTCCAATAAAGCCTTCACATTTTTATTCACATCTTCGTAACTGGATATATCCACTTTCACAAATTTTACTCCGAGTTCATCCGCGGTCTTCTCTCCCTCCTCGCTCACATCCCATATAAATACCCCGCTTCCTTGCTCCTTCAACGAGGCAGCTATCGTCTTCCCTATCCCCCTCGCACCCCCCGTTACAATACTTATCTTCTCCGCCATATATCCTCCTCATTCAGCATCAGGCATTGTCAAAAATCTAACCACAGACCTGCCTGCCGGCAGGCAGGGAGCACAGAGATTAAAAGATTGATTGAAGTTTATCAGTTAACAACAGAGATTTAAGAGATTACTTCCTTTTTAACAGGGAACTTAAGAGATTGAAAGAGAATTTTTATCTTTTTTTTAATCTCATACATTTCTCGTTCCATCCCTGTTAATTTAAAGCTTTTCATCAACAGAGAACTTAAGAGATCTGAAGAAAATTTAAGAGAAAAAATATCCAGTACCAATCAAGTTGCCTTCTGTTGTATTATACTACATTTTTTTCAAAATGTCAAATAAAAAATGAGTCGCCGTTATGTAGAATTAACCGCACCTGCCTGCCGCCTGCCTGCGGTAGGCAGGCGGCAGGCAGGTTTAATTTTGGGGAATGTCCCAAAGTATTGCGATTTCGTCAAAGCTATCTATATTGGATGTCAACAAGTTTCATTTCAATAGAGGATTTATTGCACAGAATTCGTTACAGAGTGCAATAAGGGATATTAAAGATAAGATTGCCACGTTCACTTCGTTCACTCGCAATGACAGGTGTCCTCTTTTTTGTTATCACAACACTTCGGGACAACGTCTAATTTTTGATTTTTGATTTTTGATTTTGTTTATCCTGAACATGGGGGTATGGAGAAGGGCGAGGGTTTTCTCTTCCTCTGTAAGACTATCCACCGAATATCCTATGCCCATATCGTGGAGAACCGATCTATATTTGTCTATAACCATCTCCATATCGACATCGAGAGAAATACTTCCCTGAAGGAGAACGAACTCGCCTTCCCTCTTCTGGGCACTTCCTATAATCTTTTTATCACCGCTTACGACTTCGTATCTGCTCTTAGATTGAAAGCATAAAGGAGACCTTTCACCACCCGATCTTGTTCTGACTATCTCAGCGTCTATTTCAAGCCGTCTCACCGCTTCTACGAGTATACGGGACGACCTCATATAGGTCTGCAGTACATTCCCTCCAAACACGGAATCATCTCTTTTGCAACTTATACTGTACGAGAGGTCATCCTCATGCACCACAGCCCTTCCGCCGGTTGGTCTCCTTACGAGGTAATATTCCGCACCGTCGACGGTATCCGGACACTGAAGCCTGCCAATACTTACACAGGGGGGGGCAAACCAGAAGAAACGAATGGTTGGGGGTGTACTACCCTCTTTGAACTTCTCAAGAATGGCGGAATCCACTGCCATATTATATGCACCTTCATCCTCACCTGTAATTATAAGTCGGAACATATTACATTCCCTCAATACTGCGGAGTTTTTCTATGAATGATTGGGGTGTATCGGTGCTAATCAGTTCCTTTATATTCTTTTTTTTCTCCAGTATTTTTATAAGTTTTGCAAGGATGTATATGTAGAGTTTTGTTTCACTTTTGGGGGCGAGAATCAGGAAGACGAGATTTACGGGTTTACCATCCAGTGAATCGAACTCAACGCCCTCTCTGGACACACCCACAAGAATTAGGATGGAAGGAATCCCGTCTATGCGGGCATGTGGCACGGCAATTCCATTGCCGAATCCCGTGGATTCGAGTTCCTCTCTCTTCATTATCCCCTGAAGTATCTTCTTGCTATCCAGAGATTTGGATTTAAGAAGACCCTTTATCACTTCTTTCTTATTCCTTGCCCCCAAATCTATCTTAATGTTTTCCTCTTTCAGATAGTCTAATATATTTACCATGACACCCCCATATTGAACAATGCAAGAATCAAACCTGCCTGCCGGCAGGCAGGAATCAAAATGTAAAATGACAACTTGCCTGACGTCTGCCCCGCTTCGGCGGGGGCGGACCGGTAGTGCCGGGTGTTATCTTAAGAAATCCAGAAAAGGCTCCAATTTCTTCTTTCTATTTTTATGGCGGAGTTTTCTAACTGCCTTTTGCTCAATCTGTCTCACCCTTTCCCTTGTGACATCGAACATATTACCAACCTCTTCGAGTGTACGGGAAACACCGTCTATGAGACCAAATCGCATTTCAATAACCTCTTTCTCCTTCTTTGTAAGCGAACTCAATATCTCATCGATCTTGCACTTTAAAAACATCCTTCCGATTTCCTCCGCGGGTGAACCGGTGTTCTCATCCGCTATGAAATCGCCGAAAAATGAATCCTCATCGCTACCCACCGGTTTATCAAGGGAAATGGTATCCTGTGCGATTCGGTATACTGTCCTTATCTTTCTCTCCGAAACATCGAGAATTAAGGACAATTGCTCTGTGGTGGGCTCTCTCCCGTGCTCCTGAATAAATTGTTTTGTTGCCTTGAGAACACGATGTGAGAGTTCGAGCATATGCACCGGCACACGAATAGTCCTTGACTGGTCCGCAATTGCCCTCGAGATGGCTTGCCTTATCCACCAGGTGGCGTATGTAGAGAATTTGTACCCCTTGCGATAATTAAACTTTGCAACCGCCTTTATGAGACCGTTGTTGCCTTCCTGGATGAGGTCGTCAAACTCCAACCCCCTGCCGGTGTATTTCCTCGCTATAGACACCACAAGTCTCACATTCGCATTTACCATAGACTCTTTAGCCGTTTCAACCTTCTGGTGGTACTTCTTTATCCTCTTGATGAGAGCGGGAAGGTTCTCTATTTTTATTCCCAGTATTGCCTCAAGCTCGCACTTGCAAGATTCGTTGCCCTTTAATTCCTCCAGATACTCTTCAAGGGTGCTTACGATCTCATCCAAATACAGAAAATGAAGTCCGAGGTCAATGACCATCTCCTTTATTTCTTCTTTCTTCTTCTCCATCTTCTCAAGCATTTCCCTGTGATACAGTTTGAGTATTTCCGTTCTCTTTTCGTCGATCTTATCAAGACTCGATAATATTCTCCCCTTCTCTTTTCGTAGTTCACGTCTTGAGGGCTCCACAACACCTATACGCACAAATTCATCCGGTGGTATCCTGTTCGTCAATATCTTTTCCCTGTACGATAACAACTTATCGATGGCAACGAGTGTTGAGAATGCAGCCCTCGTAATCTGTTCATATCCACATTCTATCGTCTTTGAAAACTCGATCTCTTGTTCCTTATTGAGAAGGACGGATCGGGACATCTCTTTCAAGTATATCTTCGTGGGGTCCTCAAGCCTATCCCCCATGACGGGCAATTCCTGCAACTTTTTATTCTCCGATTCATCTTCCCCGGAAATGGTAACCCCCTGCTCACGAAGGTCAGATATAATTTTATCTATGTCACCCGGCTGTATTAATTCCGTGGGAAGTAATTTGTTTAGGTCTTCGTAGGTGAGGTTACCTTTAACATTGGCGTACTTGAGAATCTTGATATAATCTATTCTCATCATCCCTCCAGTCCCTTCAAAGGGCATTTTTAAATTAACTACTTATATTGTTTCCCTTGCCTCTCGTTGCATTTTTTCGTATTTTATAATGAGTTCTTTTAAACGTCCTTGATCGCTTTCTCGCCTCATCATCTCTCTCATAGTTTTAAGATTACTTTTTATATCCCAGTTCCTCAGCTTTTTTAACAGGCAATTTGTTACCTCCAATTCCTCCCCCTTTCCTCTCTCGGTAAATAAAATCTCCCCCACAATTCTTCTTAGATCGGGTTTTATCCTGTTCATTGCTCCCTCAGAATCAGTTATCTTCTCTTTAAAAATTTCTTTAATCGCCGGGGTCTGTATAACATCCTCCGATTTTTTTACGAAATTCCATACAGACTTATCCTTTAAAGCAAAACCCAAGAGCTCTGCCTCCACCCTGCTCCTCACATCCACATAATTCCCGCGTTCAGTACTTCTTCCTTTGCTACCCCCAACTGCAAGTAATGATTTACTTATGCCAAGCCTCTTGGAAGCCTCGCCAGTCCATACTTCCATTCTTATTGGGTCATTCAAGAGAGACAGTATATTCCTTACTACATTTATTAAAACGACTTTATCATCTGGATTATCTATTTTTTTTTCATTTATAACAAATTCGAGGAAGTCCACGGTTGTCTTCAAAAATCTCCCGTAATCAATTCCCCTTTCCCTAACGAGAGAGTCGGGATCGTACCCCGCAGGTGGTACTGCCACCCTAACACCGAGTGAGTTTTTCAGGAGGATATCTACGGCCCTTCTCGCCGCCTTCAGCCCGGCATCATCGGAATCATAAAATATAACGGTATTTCTCGCATACCTCGATAGGAGACTTGCCTGTCCATCTGTCAGCGATGTTCCCAGAGAGGCGACCACATTCTTAACCCCCGCCTGCCATACAGACAGAAGATCCAGATTTCCCTCAACCAGAACGGCGAGTTTCTCCTTCCTTATATCCCCCCTCGTCTGATGCAATCCATACAGGGTATTCGACTTCTTATATACCTCCGTGTCTGGAGAATTCATGTATTTTGGTAGTTGACTATCATCTACAACCCTGCTGCTGAAGCCGACAATTCTTCCGGCGGTATTGAACACGGGGAACATGACCCTCTTTATGAACTTGTCCCTGCCTTCTGTAACGAGTCCTGCCCTTTCAAGTAGCTCCCGCTTTATTCCCTCTTTCAATGCACTCTCAATGAGGTATCTCTGTGAGCCGGGTGCATAACCCAGCTTGAAGGCAACTATGGTGTCGTTTTTTACTCCCCTTTTTTTAAGATAAGCAAGTCCCGGTTTACCCCGCGGTTTCTCAAGCAGCGTATCGTGATACAACCCACCCGCATATTCCAACACCTTCAGTATGTCTAAATTTTTTTCCTCTTCCCCTTTTATCGCTATCCCCGCCCTCTCCGCAAGAAATCTCACCGCTTCCGGGAATGTCATACCCTTGTATTCCATAAGGAATGTGATCACGTTTCCACTCTTCCCACACCCGAAGCAGTGATAAATTCCCCTCTCGGGAGACACGAAGAAACTCGGGGTCTTCTCCGTGTGAAATGGGCAGAGTGTTCTATAGTTCTTGCCCGATCTCTTGAGTTCGAGAAACTCCGATACGACATCTTCTATCGGGTTCTCATCCCTGATCCTGTTTAATGTGTCCTCTGTAAATCTCATAGGAGACTACTGGGTTAATGCGTTAATGGGTTGATGCGTTAACGGGTTAATGCGTTAATGGGTTAATGCGTTAATGGGTTAATGCGTTAATGGGTTAATGGGTTGATGCGTTAATGGGTTGATGCGTCAATGGGGACTACACCGCATCACTCCGCTTTGCTTGTAACGACTTAACTAACGCAAGCAACTTATTTTCTACCTTGTAATGAAGTTCGTCAAAGCTCTCAAAATCTTTTTCCCTCAATTGGCCTATAAGCTTAACGCCAATTACACGGGTCATGACCTCGCCCGAAGACCCAAGTGCAACATTTAGAAAATATAAATATTCGTTAATAGACCTTCGGCAGTATCCCTCTGCAATATTGGAGGCAATCGATTGAGCAGAACCAAGAATCTGCCCCCTCAATCTGAAGTCTACATTGGGAGTCCCGCACATTATACCAGATGTAAGTTTGAATAATTCCATTGCATCTTGCCATACTTCCAACTTCATATATCCACGATTAATATTTCTTCTTTTCGTATACTCTTTCACTTTTTCTCCTATCAATTCATCACTATCGCGACCAGGAGGTCGCTCCTACCAAAAACCCATCATCCCATTAACCCACCATCCCATCACCCCATCACCCCATCACCCCATCACCTCACTACAATCTGATCTTCCCCACCGTAACTCCGTCGCCTCCCTCCTCTAAAGGAGCGAGTTCAAACGATTCTATCCTGTCATCCTTTGAGAGGAACTCCCACACCGCATTTTTTAAAATACCCTTTCCCACACCGTGTACTATCCTGAAATTTCTCTCTCCCAGCAGCCACACATCGTCAATGTATCTCTCGAGTTGTGGAATTGCCTCATCGACCCTGAGGTTGCGTATACTTATCTCACCTTTTAACTCTCTATTCCTCGCAAATCTCACATGGTGTCGTGATTCAGCCCTCACTTCACGGGGTTTGTCTACGGGTTCGACGGATTCTGGCGGTATCTCAAACCGCACATCATCTACCTGTAGAGTTATCCTCTTCTCGGTGATAACTATTATCCTTCCCACAACATCCAGCGAGCGAATTCTCGCCGCATCACCAACCCTGAAATTATGGTTTTTTACTCTCTTCTCAGTTTCAACCTTTTTCATACCTCCCAATTCACGTTTCAACTCTTGCTCTATCTCCCGCTTTATCCTAACTATGCTCTCCCTTTTTGCGTTGCTCTCCCTTATTTCCCTCACAAGATTTTCCACTCTTTTTCTCGCCTCGAGAAGTATTTTTTTCCTCTCTTTTTTAAGTCTTTCTACCCCATCTCCCCATTTCTTCCTCAGCAATTGTGCACTCTCAAGTTGATTTTCGAGATTTTTTTCCCTCTCTTCTAACTTTCTCTTCAATTCGGAAGCCCTCCCCTTCTCCTCCTCCAGTTCTCTTAAGAGGTGCTCGGTCTTCAGCATATTCTTGTCTGCGAGTTCCTCTGCCCTCTTTAGAAGTCCATCATCTATTCCAACGAACCTCGCGGTCTCAAGCCACAGTGACTCTCCGGGAAATCCAATACCAAGTCTGTATGTTGGAGCACCGTTTTTAGTTTCCATCCTCGCATTCTGCATACCATCTTCTCCCGCGACAAAGAACTTAAGGGCGGTGGAATGGGAAGTGGCTATGGTGATGGCATTCTTCCCGGTAAACACTTCGAGAAATGCGGAGGCGATCGCCCTTCCACCGTCGGGTTCTGTGCCCCTATCGATCTCATCAACGAGAAGGAGACTCTTCCCCGCGGCACGGTCCTGCATTCGTTTCAGTTCTTTTAAATGGAATGAGAATGACGATTCCCCCGTCTCTATGGAGGACTCATCGCCTATATCGACGAATATCTCATCAAAGACGGGAAAGACAGAATCGGGTGACGCGGGAACGGGAATACCCGATTGTGCCATAATTGAGAGGATTCCCACCGTCTGCAACGCAACGGTCTTTCCTCCCATATTGGGACCCGTTATAAGAAGAGTTGTAAATTTTCTACCGATCTCCATATCGAGCGGGACAACATCTCTCTTCAACTGGAGAAGCGGATGTTTGCCCCCGATTATCCTTAAAAATCTATCCCCAACCTCGGGTATCTGCCATCCCTTTCTCCTCGATATATCGGATATCGCTACGATGGCGTCGTATTCACCGAGCACATCGAGGTTATGCTTGAGCTCGGGAAGTTTCTTACTGAGGGACGCGTTTAACTGTCTTAAGACCCTCTTCTTCTCCTGTTCAATTCCCTTCGCCGCAATTTCAACCTCGTTGTTGAGGGGGACGCAGTCCGTAGGTTCGACGAAGAGAGTACTCCCTCCCCTCGATATATCGTGCACTATTCCGTCTACTTTCTTCCCCGCTTTCACGGGTATCACGTATCTCCCGCCCCTTAAGGTAACTCCCTTCCCAAGCCTGTCTCTTAACCTTTGTCTGGAATCCCCAAGTTTCTCCTCCAGCTCCAATATCCTCCCGGTGATGATCTCTCCATCTTTTTTTACCACAGCCGTTATCTTCTGTTTTTCCTCGGCGAGGATGGAGATCGAAGAGACAAGAGATGATAGATATTGCCATCTATCATTCTTTGTAAAATAATTCCTAAGTTCCCTCAAGAAATCAAGGAAACCCGCAACCTCGAGGAGTTCCTGCGGTGAGAGTGTATCACCCCCCCCGAGGTTCGTAAGGATAGCCGACAGATTCTCCTCGCTGTACAAGGGGGGTGTCTCCATTTCCATACCTTCCCTTATGAATGCATATCGTCTTTCTATTGCCTCTGCCTCATTGAGCGGGGAGAGCTTTTCTATTGCGTGCTTTCCCCTTTTTGTACCCGCCCTCTGTGCAATTAAGGAGATGACCTTATCAAATTCAAGTCTCTCTGTACAGGTCATAATCTAACTATTTTTTACTTCCCTTTCTCGACGCCCACAATCTTTTGGCGTTCTTCTGCTTACGCCGTTCGGACGGCTTTTCGTAGTACTCACGTTCCTTCAGCAAAGACAGTATGCGATTCTTCTCGCATTCCCTCTTAAATCTACGAAATGCAGCTTCAAACGACTCTCCATCCCTCACCTTCACCGACAGCATCCATTTCACCTCCCTTCATAAGTTTAACTGCAGAGTTCGCAGAGAACACAGAGATTTACTTTTTAATGTCCTGCGAAGTATAAACATATATACACCGATCTTTTCCAAACAGGGATTTAAAGAGATTGAAAGAAATTTTCCTTTTTCATTTCTTATCTACCTGTCGTCTGCCTGCAGGTAGGCAGAGTAGACAGGTTTTTTTCTCTTAAGTTCTCTTTCAATCCCTGTTAAATTTATTCTTGTCCATACGGATCTTGCGATTATTCATCCCCGATTTTCTATTTTGCAGGACTCGTCAGTATTAAAATCACCTTGATCCAATAGTGACTTTCTTTTGATTCTTTACGACATATCATGCTACTCATTTTGTTTTGCATCAGCAAGCTGATGCACTCCATCATGTAAGGTTTTTTGTGAGACTGATATCACTCATTTTATCTTTTTTGTCTCTCTTTTATCTTTCTAAGCCAGAAGGTATCTGTAATATCCCGAGACCTGAATGAGTCCTTTTTCATCTCAAGGAGACAGTCTATGCTTACTACAGGTATTTTCACCCCACCTATCTCTTTCTCTATCATCCCGCTGGAAGCCCTTTCATAATCTACATCCCATATCTTTGATATAAGGTCTATGTCAAGATACCTCCCTGTGTCACTTGCTATTAACACAGTGCTATATCTGCTCAGATCATCATCTCTGAGCTCTTTTATCTTGGGATTAATATCTTTCAACGCCTTTTTGATCTTCTCTATATTATCCCGAGAGGGGTCGAGGATAAAATCATAATCCACCGTCTTGCGTTCCTGTTTGGCAATGTCCTTAACTCCATGTAATTTGATAGCATAACCACCACATACCACATATCTTACTCCATGCTCATTCAAACTCCTGCATACCTCTATGAACTCTTTATCTATTTTCAATTTTCTTCTCCCATGCCTTGACTACCCTCAAGGCTTCATCTTTGTGCTTCTCCTCGGGTGTTCTAAATCTATATACCCCCGGGGGGTAGGCTTTAATCCTGGTTCTCATATACTCATAGGTATCAATGTCCTCGAGTTTTTTTCCCTTCTCAAGCCAACGCTCGAAATAAGACCTGTTTGCTTCCTCAAAGGTCTTAAACCTATATATCCCCGATTTCATATCCCTCTTTTTCAGAACGCAGATAAACGCAGATTGAAGAGATTTTTTGTCCTTTTTTTCTTTTCTCTTCCCTACGGATCCGTATGGATATATTCTCTTCCCTGCCTACCGGTCCCTACGGATCCGTATGGACAGGGAGGCAATCCCTGTTATTTTTATTTCTTCAATTCTCCTACAATTGTTTACAGTAGCCTTGATAATTTCTCTATGAGTTCTCTCGTCTCCCTCGACGGATTCCTCGGGACATCCACGAACACCTCTACCAACTGGTTTCCCCTGCCATACCCGCCAAGTTTCGGCATACCCCTACCCCGCAATTTAAACATCTGTCCCGACTGTGTTCCGGATGGAATCTTTAAATTCACATTCCCGGAAAGTGTTCTTACCTTAATCTTACCCCCCAGAACTGCCACCGGGTACGGAAGTGGAACCCTGATGTGTACATCGTTTCCCCTGCGGGTAAATAGGGGATCGGGTTTCTCCTCCACAACCACTATGAGGTCTCCCGTCGGCCCCCCATGCTCACCCGCATTTCCCTGACCTCTCAACGAAAGATAATTCCCGTTCTGCACCCCCGCCGGTATTTTTACCTTTATTGTCGCCGTCTTTTTTATAACTCCGGTACCGTTACAGGTAAGGCACGGTTCTTCTATAACTCTTCCCGAACCTTCACAATTTGGACAGGCAGAGACGCTCGAGAACTGACCAAATATTGTACGCTGGGTTTGCCTCACCCTTCCCTGCCCACCACATACGGGACAAACCTTTGAGCCCTTTCCCCCTTTGCCACCACAGACCTCGCATCTCTCATAGCGTTTGACACGGATTGTTTTCTCCACCCCGCTGTAGATCTCCTTAAGGGTGAGGGGTATCCTCACCCTCATATCCCCTCCGCGGGTTACACGCCTTCTTGTTCCGGTCGTTCTACCACCAAAAAACTCGTCAAATATGGACCCTCCTCCAATGAAATCGCCAAATCCACCCCTAAATATCTCGCTGAATAAATCACCCAGGTCGGTCTGATGCATCCTCACGAAGTCTCCCATATCAAAACCACCGGGCCCGTACCTCTGAGATACGCCTTCGGGTCCATACCTATCATATGCAGCCCTCTTCTGGGGGTCTATAAGCACATCATACGCCTCTGAAATCTCTTTGAACCTTTCCTCGGCTTCACTCTTATTATTGGGGTTCATATCCGGATGGTATTTCCTCGCGAGTTTCCTGTAAGCTGTCTTTATCTCATCCGATGATACATCCTTTGAGACCCCGAGTATTTCGTAGTAATCCTTTGCCATAACATTTAGTCATTGGGTCATGCAGATAGATTGTAGATTTTGGATTGTAGGTTACAGATAACTGCATACTGCCTACTACTTAATCGCCTACGCCTTACGCCCTACTCCCTACGCCCTACTTATCCTCATCATTCTTCTTCTCTTCCTCATCTACCACCTCGTACTCTGCCTCCTGTGGACCTTCCTCCTTTTTGGGTTCCTCCTTCTTCTCTGTCTTACCCTCCTCCGTCTTACCCTCCTCCGTCTTACCCTCCTCCGTCTTCTTGTACATCTCTTCAGCCAATTTATAAGATGCCTTTTGCACCCCGTCCATCGCTTTCTTTATTGCCTCTGTATCATTACCATTTTTCACCTTCTTCAAAGATGCGATGGCATTCTCTATGGCACCTCTCTCCTCCTGCGTCACCTTATCGCCAAATTCCTTCAATGACTTCTCTACCGAATAAATGACTGTATCTGCCTGGTTTCTCGCTTCTATCAGCTCCTTTTTCTTCCTATCTTCCGCCTCGTGCTCTTTCGCCTCCTTCTGCATCTTCTCTATCTCTTCCTTGGATAACCCCGAGGAGGATGTTATACGGATAGATTGCTCCTTGCTCGTTGCCTTGTCCTTGGCAGAGACATGCATTATTCCATCGGCATCTGTATCAAATGTAACCTCAATCTGTGGAATTCCCCTCGGAGCGGGGGGAATACCCATAAGGTCAAATCTGCCGAGTGTGCGATTGTCCGTTGCCATTGGACGTTCTCCCTGAAGTACATGTATGGTAACGGCTGTTTGTCCATCCTGTGCAGTCGTAAATATCTGACTCTTACGGGTGGGAATCGTGGTATTTCTCGGTATTATCGGCGTCATAACCCCTCCAAGTGTCTCGATACCAAGTGTGAGTGGGGTTACATCCAAAAGAAGAACTTCCTTTTTCCCCTCTTCTCCCGTTGAAAGCATATCACCCATAATGCTCGCGCCGATCGCAACAACCTCGTCGGGATTTACACCCTTGTGTGGCTCTCTACCAAAGAAAACCTTGACAAACTCCTGCACCTTTGGCATCCTCGTCATACCACCCACGAGTACTACCTCGTCTATATCCTCAATGCCCTTTATACCGGAGCCTGCCTTCTTCGATGCATCTTCAAGCGCCCTTTCCGTTGGCGGTCTCATGCGTCCCAGTAGATCCGACACCAGCGATTCGAGTTTCGCCCTCGTCAGCTTCATCTCGAGATGCTTTGGACCTGATGCGTCCGCCGTGACGAAGGGAAGATTGATGTCGATCTCAAGAACCGTAGAGAGTTCGCATTTTGCCTTCTCTGCGGCATCTCTGATACGCTGAAGGGCTGCCTTGTCCTTCCTCAAATCGATTCCGTGTTCTTTTCGGAACTCATCGGCAATCCAATCCAATATCTGCTGGTCAAAATTGTCTCCACCGAGGTGCGTATCACCATTTACCGCGATAACCTCAATTACCGGCGGTGTCTCTCTCATGTCTATCTCCAGGATGGATATATCGAATGTTCCGCCACCCAGGTCAAACACCGCAACCCTCTGTTTCTTTGAGGAACCGAGACCGTATGCAAGCGATGCGGCGGTTGGTTCGTTTATGATTCTCGGCAGCTCAAGCCCCGCTATCTTTCCGGCATCCTTCGTTGCCTGTCTCTGCGAATCGTTGAAATAAGCGGGAACGGTAACCACTGCCTTTGTGACCTTCTCTCCGAGATATGCCTCCGCTGCCTCCTTAAGGTATTTGAGTATCATAGAAGATATTTCGGGCGGTGAAAACTGCTTGCCGGCAACAAGTACCCTTGCATCTTTATGTGGACCCTCTGCAACCTTATACGGCACAAGTTTCATCTCCTCTGTGACCTCGTTATATCTCCTGCCCATAAACCTCTTTATGGAATATATCGTATTCTCTGGATTTGTTATCATCTGTCTCTTCGCCGAAGGACCAATAACCCATTCCTTTGTCTTTGTACTAAATGCAACCACAGATGGTGTGGTTCTGCCACCTTCGGGATTGGGTATGACAACCCTCTCACTACCATCCACGATAGCAACACAGGAATTTGTCGTTCCAAGGTCTATACCTATTACCCTCTCTTTCTTTGCCATAATATCACCTCCTTTTCTGCGCCACCACAACCCTTGCGGGTCGGGCGAGCTTTCCCTTTAGGCTGTACCCTTTTTCCAATTCTTCGACAACAATCCCATCCTTATGCTTAGAGGGAACTACAGATACCGCTTCATGGTATCTGGAGTCAAACTCCTTGCCCACCGATTCAAATGCCTCAACCCCCTCTTTCTTTAATATGCTTAAAAGGTGTTTATATATCAGTTCGATGCCCTTGAAGAATGTATCGTCTTTATGTTTCACTTTGAGTGCCCTCTCAAAATTATCGACAACCGGAATGAGTTCCTTGAGGAGTCCCTCATTTGCATACTTCATAAATTCCTCAAATTCCCTTTTCATACGCTTCTTGTAGTTTTCAAGGTCCGCAAGTGCCATAAGATATTTATGCTTCAACTCCCCGATCTCCTTGTTCTTGGTTTTCAATTCTTCTTCAAGCTCCTTCTTTATTTTTTTCTTACCCATACACCCCCCAGAGCAAAATTAAACCTGCCTGCCGGTAGGCAGGAATCAAAAATTAAGATTGTTATTTTAGGACGCAGATTTACGCTGATTATTAAGATTTTTTTCATTTCTTTTTTTAATTACCAAATGTTCTTCTTTTAACCTATTAAAGAACAAGATTACGAAATGTTTAAAAAATAATTTTAGAGTAGAGATCGCTCCTACTTTTTCCTTTATCCTTTATATACTCGTTACTATCATTCCAATCCTGTCCCACCGTATCTTCCTCATCAACTTATACATGGGGATTCCCTTTTCCCAGGACCAATGGATCATAAACGGCCTTCCCCTCAGGTTATCATAAGGTAATGGTCCCCAATATCGCGAATCATACGAGTTATCTCTGTTGTCGCCCATCAAGAACACGGTGCCCTCGGGAACCTCCACGGGTCCGAAGTTATCCCTCACATATCCCCCCGCATTCAGGAAATTGTCGTCTTCCCACAATTTCTGATAGCGTTTCAGGTCGTTCACCTCGAGTGGGGGAAACATCCTTCTATCTTTGTGAACGACATAGGGTTCATCTACCCTCTCTCCATTAACATACAATACCTTGTTTCTTATCTCAACGGTATCCCCCGCGATCGCCACACATCGCTTGACGAAGTCTTTATGCTCGAGTGGATATTTGAAGATGATGATCTCTCCCCTTTTGGGTCGACTCCATTTGAATACCATCTTGTTTTGAAATGGAACCTGCAACCCAAAGTTGAACTTCGTGGCAAAGAGGAAGTCGCCAATGAGCAGTGTGTCCTCCATAGAACCCGTGGGTATTTTGTATGCCTGAATCACATATGCCCTTATAAAGAGCACTGCCACAACAATATATAACAAATCAAGTAACCAGTTGGATTTCTTCTTATCTCTCATTTAGAACCCCCTGTAAAAGTCATAAGCATAGCCTCATTAACCACACGCTACCTCGACCAGAGAATATTTGATAGGAGCTACATATATAGTTGCATTTCGAGGCAGAAGGTTACAAAATCATTCTCTCACCACAAGAAACGCCTCCTTTGGCATCTCAACCATCCCTATGCGTTTCATCTTTTTCTTCCCCTCTTTCTGTCTCTCAAGCAATTTACGCTTTCTGGTTATATCCCCACCATAGCACTTCGCCGTCACATCCTTTCTTATTGGCGCAATCCTCGACTTCGCTATGATCCTGCCATCACTGGATGCCTGTATCACAACCTCGAACAACTGTCTCGGTATAATCTTTTTCAGCCTTCTCGTCAATCTTACCCCCTCGTGGTATGCCCTCTCTCTCGGGATTATACTTGAAAAGGCATCTACCTGTTTTCCATTGACCAGTATATCGAGCTTCACAAAATCTCCGGTTCTGTAGTCAATGAATTCATAGTCAAGGGAAGCAAAACCGCAGGATATGGACTTCAGGCTGTCGTAGAAGTCAAATATGATCTCGGAGAGTGGCATCTCGTATTCTATCTCCACCATATTCTCCCTGTGATAAAGAATGGATCTCTGTATACCCCTTTTCCCTTCGCAAAGCTCAAGTATCTTTCCTATATACTCCGGGGGTGTGAATATTTTTGCCCTCACGATCGGTTCATCTATGTTCTCAACTTCGGTGCGTTTGGGAAGCTGTCCGGGATTCTCGATCCAGGTGCTACTTCCATTACGGAGAGCAATCCTGTACTTTATATTGGGGGAGGTGGACACTATGGCGATACCCATCTCTCTCTCCAGTCTTTCCTCTATAACCTTTTTGTGAAGCATACCGAGAAATCCACACCTAAACCCAAATCCAAGTGCAGACGATGTCTCTGGTTCGAAAACAAGACTTGAATCTGTGAGGGCAAGTTTCTCGAGCGCCTCCTTTAACGAATCGTAATCCTCACCGTCCGCTGGATATACCCCGGCGTAAACATACGGAGTCACCTCACGATAGCCCGGGAGAGGCTCCACATTTTGAGTCCCAATTTTTGATATTTGATTTTTGATTTTTGATTTTACTATGGTGTCTCCCGTCCTTATATCCTTCGCGTTTCTTATATTGCATATTATGTATCCCACATCCCCCGATTCAAGCACCTCTGATTTCGTCCTGTCGGGTGAGAAGTAACCTACTTCCTGTGCCTCGAAACTCTTTCCGGTTCTAAAAAATCGAATTACATCCCCGGCACTTACATCCCCGCTCATAATCCTTACATAGGGGATAGCCCCCCTATATTCATCGTAGTACGAGTCGAATACGAGTGCCCGTAAGTGAGAACTCTCACTTCGCGGTGGCGGAATTCTCTCTATTATCGCGTCCATAAGTTCTACGACCCCCCATCCATTCTTTGCCGATATAAGAAGTATCTCTTCTGTATCCAAGAGGGTCATTAACTCTTCCCTCACATCGTCAATATGAGCATTTGGAAGGTCGATCTTGTTTATAACCGGAATTATTGTGAGACCGGCATCGAGTGCCATATAAAGATTACTCACAGTCTGTGCCTGAACCCCCTGGACTGCATCTACGAGCAGAACCGCCCCCTCACAGGCGGCAAGACTCCTCGTCACCTCGTAAGAAAAATCAACATGTCCCGGGGTATCTATGAGGTTGAATATATACCCTTTGTATCTCATTCTTATGGGATGCGCCTTTATCGTTATCCCGTGCTCCCTTTCAAGTTCCATCCTATCCAGAACCTGGTCTCTCATAAGTCTCCTCGGGATGGTATTCGTGATCTCAAGCATCCTGTCGGCAAGGGTAGACTTTCCGTGATCTATATGGGCAATTATACAAAAATTCCTCTTATCCATACTCCATTCACCACCAAGACACAAAGACACCAAGATTTTATATTTATTTTTTCCTTCGTATTCTTGGTGAACTTCGTGTTCTTCGTGCCTTTGTGGTTCTCCTAAGTTGCATCCTCTGGAACTGCAATTATGTTATCAATCAACCTTGCCCCGCCGAAGTGAACTGAAAGGGCAAGCAGTACGGGTCTATCTATCCTCTCTGTAAGTTTCAGGTTCTCACTATTAACAACCTCTATATACTCAATTCGTGCGGTCTTTTTTTCTTCTATCATCTTTTCCATTGCGCCAACAACCTCATCCACATTATCCTCACCCCCTTCTATCAGTTTTTTCCCAAGAAGCAAGGCGCGATAGAGAACTGCGGCATCCCTCCTCTCTTCCTCATTTAAGTACCTATTCCTCGAAGAAACAGCAAGCCCGTCTTCTTCTCTAACTGTGGGAGAGGTGACTATCTCCATATCAAGATTCATATCAGAAACCATTTTTTTAATCATCACCGCCTGCTGATAATCTTTCTCACCAAATACCGCAAGGTGGGGTTTCACGATGTTAAAAAGTTTCATACATATGGTTGCAACCCCCCTCATATGCCCGGGTCTTCTTGCCCCACAGAGTGTTGTGTCAAATCCCTCTACCTCTACATAGGTCGAATACCCCGGAGGATATATATCTTCGGTCTCCGGATAGAAAACTATATCAGCTCCTTTCTCTTCCAGGAGTCGCCTGTCACGCCCAAAATCCCTTGGATAAGTCAAAAAGTCCTCGGATGGTCCAAACTGCTCTGGATTTACGAATATGCTTACCACCACGATATCAGACAAAGATACAGCCCTGTCTACGAGAGACAGATGTCCCCCGTGTAAAAAGCCCATCGTGGGAACGAACCCAATCATTTTCTCCCTGCGGAGTTCACTGGATAGGGTCCGCATATTTCTCAAAGTAGTAATTACTTTCATGGATTTTATTATATAGTTCTAATATGGATACCTTTTCCTTTGGATGTATCAAAAGAGGGGCGATCTCCTTCAGGGGGATGAGTACGAACAATCTCTCGGCAAGTCTGGGATGAGGTATAACAATACCGGGTGCGTTTATCACCATATCGCCGAAAAAGAGTATATCTATATCAATCGTTCTCGGCCCCGATCTTTCATCTCTTTCTCTGCCGAGACGGGTTTCTATTCCGTGGATGTATCTAAGGAGTTCAAACGGCGAGCCAGAGGAGAAATCGTATTCGAGAACACAATTGAGAAACATCGGCTGTGGACTCTCGGTCACAGGTTCCGTTTCGTAAACCGATGATGCCTTTACGATTCTCCCGTAGTTGGAAAGAGATTTTGCAGCTTCTTTAAGATTAAATAACTTTTCTCCTAAATTAGACCCGAGACTTAGGTATGTTAACAATCAATATCACACTCCTTTAACTCACCCAAAAAGCAAACGGCATAAAATAGCCAGGATACAAAGATTTAAAAAAAACAAAAATGTATTGAATCCCCTTTCTATATATTATAACACAAAATTCCGAAAATTTCAAGTTTTTTTTGAAAAAAATCAATGTTTTCTGAAAAAGACTTGACAAAAGTGAAAAGTTGGTGTAAAATAAAAAACCAATCGGACGTCCCGCCTTTGGCGGGATCCCGAAGAAAGCGGGACAGATTCACCCCGTTAAATAATATAACGATAAATATCAGAGCGTTCTCGAAACAGTTCTATTTAACGGGGTAAACGCAGAAAGGCGCAGACGAAAATAGTAATTAATTTATTAAGTAATTAGAGTATCCACTACTCTGTTATACTCTGGCTTTGGCAAGCACTCTGTTCTAAAGGTCGTCGCTTTAATAATTCTATAATCTTAAAGTATCAGCGTAAATCTGCGTCCAAAAATAACAATTTTAATTTTTGATATTTGATATTTGATTTTACCCTGGGGGGTGTATGGCTCTCGTAGAATGTATCCCCAATTTCTCCGAAGGACGGGACCGGCATGTGGTAAAGGCAATTACCGACGAGATAGAGGCGGTGGATGGGGCCACGCTTCTTGATGTCGACCCCGGTGAGGCGACGAACAGAACCGTTGTAACATTCGCCGGAACACCCGAAGCGGTAGTTGAGGCGGCTTTTCGGGCGATAAAAGAGGCAAAAGAGCTAATAGATATGTCTGTGCATAAGGGGGAACACCCGAGAATGGGTGCGACCGATGTGTGCCCGCTTGTTCCCATATCGGGTATAACCGTAGAGGAGTGTGTTGAGCTCGCACACAAACTTGCCAAGAGAGTGGGGGACGATCTGGAAATACCCGTATATCTCTATGAACATGCCGCTACATCTCCCGAGAGAAAAAGCCTTGCTGATATAAGAAAGGGAGAATATGAAGGGCTCGCGGAGAAGCTCAAGAACCCAAACTGGGCACCGGATTATGGTCCCGCGAGATTTGACAAAAGGGCGGGTGCGACCGTTGTGGGGGTGAGGGAGTTTCTCATAGCATACAATGTAAACTTGAATACGAGAAATAAAAGGCTCGCTCATGAGGTCGCCCTCAATATTCGCGAGATGGGCAGGGCAAAGAGGGATGAGAAGGGAAAGATTTTAAGGGATGAGGAGGGTAAGATCGTAAGAGAAAAGGGAAGACTTAAGTGTGTGAGGGCGGTCGGTTGGTATATCGACGAGTATAACATGGCGCAGATATCTATCAATCTTACAAATTATAAGGTAACTCCACTCTATCGTGTGTTTGATGAGTGCTGCAAAGAGGCAGACAAGCTGGGACTGCGCGTGACGGGAAGCGAGGTCGTAGGACTTATTCCAAGGGATGCCCTACTTGAGGCGGGAAGACACTATTTACTGAGACAGGGAAGGTCTGCGGGTGTTCCCGAGAAGGAGCTCATAAGGATCGCCATTCAGACACTCGGATTGTCAGAAATAAAACCATTTATCCCCGGGGAGAAGATAATTGAGTACAGGGTAGAAAACAAGAAATCCCTCCTCGATGCGGCAACGAGGGATTTTATAGATGAGGTCTCTATGGACTCACCGGCACCCGGGGGCGGGAGTGTATCTGCCCTTTCGGGTGCCTTCTCCGGTGCCCTCCTGTCGATGGTCTGCATTCTCACTGTGGGCAAAAAGGGATACGAGGACGCCCAGGAGAGGGTCAAGGAAATTGGTGTGAAGGCACAGGGATTAAAAGATGAACTCATAAAACTCGTGGATGAGGACACAGAGGCATTCAACGGAATAATGTCCGCAATGAGACTTCCCAAAAAGACAGAAGAGGATAAGAAGAAGAGAGACGAGGCGGTAGAAAAGGCAACGAAAAAAGCGATCCTGGTTCCCCTGAGGATTATGCATGAGGGTAAAAAGATAATGGAGCTGTTGAAAGATGCCGCGGGCATATGTAATGTGAATGCAATATCCGACATCGCGGTTGCCGCACTCGAGGCGGAGACAGCGGTTAAGGGGGCGGCACTGAATGTAGATATAAACATTCCGAATGTGAGGGATGAAGAATTCAGAAAAGGGATAGGGGATGAGAGAAAAGAGATAGAGGAGGAGGTCGTGAAAATGAGTGGGGAGATAGAGCGGATGGTGAGAAAGAGGATGGGGTGATGGGGGTATTGGGCTATCAGGCATTCACTATTCACTGATAATTTTTTTCTTGACATTTTGAAAAATCGGGTGTATAATTTAGGTGATAGGTGTTAGGTGAAAGATAACTCATTTTGCATTTTGATTCCTGCCTACCGGCAGGCAGGTTTAATTTTCAATTTTACCCGGGGGTGCCTATAGGGCATAAGGGTATGCGACCTGGTAGAAAACTACAGTAATAGTTACCTATTGGCGTATACCCGCGTATACCTGTAGTACAGCAATTAAGCCAGGCCTCTGCCTGGCATTTTTTATACTGAATGAGAAATGATGCCTTCTAATATCATACCATTTGACAACTATAAAAAGATATATATCTTTTTAACGATAGCTGTTGCTTCCGAAATTTTGCTACTATTACCCGTATTCATAGGTACTTCCCTCCTTTCCTGTGCGATGTACTGTGTGTCAATTGCCCTTCCCGTTTTTTTTATTTTGCTTGCCATGCAAAATATCCTTTTGGGAACCTTTATTCTTATTTTATTGATTCCGTTTTTAAATATGGCGGCGAAAAAATTGGCTTTGTCAGCAGGTCCAATTGCCTTAACGCCAATGTCGTGTTTTATATGGTCCCTATTTGCAATCTTCTTTTTCGGGACCGTAATTAAGAATGAGAATACCGAAAAGTTTTCTTGTCCACACATAGATGGAGTATTAATCCTTCTTGTCATTTTTGCATTTTTATCCATATTGAGTTCATACTATATCGGAACACCTTTAAGTAGGTCTTCTACGGTATATGTAACCGCAGTGATTGAGCCTGTGCTCTTTTACTTCCTATTGAGAAATGCACTAACGAGCGAGAGTAAGATCAAATGGTTACTCTTTAGTATTGTTCTTTCTATGTGCATCGGGTGTGTTGTGGGATTCTATTTTATGCAATCGATAAGGGGTAATTTATCGCTTTTCCTAAGTACGAGAGGTGGTTCTCTTGGTTTTGGCTTTCGTGGAATAAATCTGTATGGAGTTGCTGCTGTTTTGGTATTTCCTCTTACGTTTCTATTCGCCGTTAATAGTGAAAATAAAATACAACGAATAATATCAGTTGGAGTCATGTTTATGATGTTTATATCTGCAATTACCTCTTTTACAAGGGGACTCCAGATTGCCCTTGCAATAGAAATTCTGATACTTTTGCTCTTTTACAGAAGTGGTAGAAAATACATTTATCCTATACCGGGATTAATTTCAATAGCTTTTCTGGCGTTCAGACAACAGCTTCTCATCCTCTTTATGCGGTTTTCGGAACCCGGCCCAAATGTACTCATCTCAAGCGCGGGTGCAAGGCTTGAAGCGTGGATAGTCTCTCTCAAGGTCTTTAAAATATATCCATTTGGACTCGGAGGGGGAAACTTTGATTATGCCTGGGAACAGTTCAAACCCCTCCATATAATTCCGATGGGGGCTTCACATAATATATTTTTGAGCGTTGGCACTGAATTTGGAGTGCTAACGATGATTATATTCATTATATTGTTTTTTCTTCAATTCAGAATGTGCTGGTGGATATTCAAGAACAGCAAAAATAAGTTACATAGAAATATCGCATTTATAATTACCGTATCTTTGATAGGATACTGTGTTTACGGTATGACAACAGGGGTTGAATTATCTCATATAATAAGATATTATCCGGTAACAACAATGAACAGTTTTACTATTATTCTCTTTACCTTGTTTGCGGTTATAACTACCCTTTTTGTTGAGGAGAGAAAAAAACTACTATGCTCGAAAAATCCCAAAAATTTGTATCCGATGTAAGTGTAACTTTTGCTGCGAGTGCATCCCAGGCGGTATTAGCATTTGTCATCACTGTCATTTTGGGTAAATGGGTTGGCGCAGAAGAGCTTGGATTATATCGGATGGCTATCACAATATACGGGATTATAATCCTATTGGCTGCAATTGGTATACCATCCGCAATAATCAAATATGTCGCTGAATTTAGAGATAACAAAGATAAAATAAATGAGCTCGTCTCCTGTAGCATTATTATTGTACTCTTTTCTGGTATTGTGTTCTCTGCTCTATTCTTTTCCCTCTCCGGAATAATTGCGGATATATTTAAGATGCCACAATTACGAGAATTAGTAAAGATACTTTCCGTTATCTTTCCGTTTGCCCTCATTAACAGTACCCTACTCGGTTTATTAAATGGGTACCGGGAGATGAAGAAATATGCCACAGTAATAATCATAAGAGGCATTTTAACCGTGGTTATTACAACGACCCTCATATTATATTATGACTTTGGAGCAAGAGGAGCGGCTATAGGACTAACGCTTTCTGAAATTTTGAGTTGTTTCTTTTTAATATGGATCAGTAGGAGATATTTTAAACTTGTATTTCGTGGCTTTTTTCTAACCGCAGCAAGTCTATCCAAATTTGGCGTACAGATTCTCGGAGCGGATGCAATAAATACACTAAATAAACAATTAGACATCATTCTCATCGGCCTTTTCCTGCTACCTTCGGACGTAGGATACTATGCCGCAGCGGCAAGTTTGAGTAGATTTTTCTGGTTAATCCCTTCATCTATCCAGAGGATTACATACCCCGCTACATCGGAATACTGGGGTAAGCAAAACCTTATTGCATTAAACAGTATGATTAATAAATCTATAAAATATTCCAGTCTAATTCTGGTGTTCATCGGACTCGGGGTTTTTTTCTTCGGCAATTATATAATGGTATCTCTATTTAGAGAAGATTTTGCCATTTCTTTTGTACCTTTGCAGATACTTTTAATTGGAACGGTAATAAGAGGTGGTATTGCTCAGCCAATTGGCGCATCATTGACTGGAATAGGAAGACCTGACCTCGTCCTTAAGTTAACTACTTTTATGCTGATGATCAATGCTCTCTTCGACCTCTTATTGATACCAAGAATAGGAATTACAGGTGCAGCAATAGCTACAAGTATATCTTTATCTTCGGGCGCAATTGTAAATCTCGTGCTTGTAGCGAAAAAAATGTTTGTAAAAATAGACGTTGGATGGTTTTTAAAACTCTTGGGGATTGCCATCGCATCTATAGCTTTGTTTAAGATAGGCATACATTTTATAAATCCATATTTACTCGGGAGCATCCTGTTGGGTAGTTGTCTATTTTTTATGCTTACTCTGTTGCTTACAAAAGAGGACAGAATTGCATTGAAATCATTACCTTCTTTATTTTTAGCTCGTAAATATGTTTGAATTTATGGGAATGCAATTTTTCTTGCTCTTGTTTGCTATATCCTTTGTGTCAGAGTGCCAAGGTATTGCTCCATTTGTTAAAGATGCAAACGGTATTATAGAGATTTCGTGCGATTACTATAGTGTTGTGATCACCCCCGCAGGTGATATGGAGGTCTACTCCACTGAAGGGGATTTACTAATAAGAGGTTTTCCTGAATTTGTTGCGAACTATAGAGGATGGGAAATACAAAGTGGAAATCCACAAGAAATACACATAGATATGCTCGGTAATAAAGTCACCCTCTCTTACGCAGAGCACCTTCAAGATGTAGAGATAAACTTCGCTTACACACTCAGAAAGGAAAGCCCGTATCTGAGACTACAAAGTAAAATTGTTTATGGGAACATCATCTATCCGCTTTATGAGTATCTCGCTTTCCACTTGATGGGAAGCGAAGGAAAAGTTATGACAAGGGACGAAAGGCTTAACAATATACAGGGAGGAAAAACATATGTGACAGACTCGTGGACTCCAAAAGTGGTTCTCCTCGGTGAAGGACCCAAAAGTGTCTCTTTTATTGGATGTGACAATACCCAGTCTATGGAGGTCATTCCAGATTCACAGGATACAGAAGTTAGACTTGTATTTGATGATATCGTCAATCATCCTCATTTCTACTTTCCATTCTATGGAGACTATAATACCAAAGTCGATTTATCAAAAACTACGAGAGTTGTCGGTGATACGGCAACATATTATGCTGTCCTCTCCATTGGAAGGAAAGGAAAAATAGTAGCAAAATTCAGACAGCCTTATGGATATGATGCCACACTGGTATTTACTGAACATACTGACTGTTCGGATATTGCCACAACAAATGCTATTGCCTACGGAACTTCAGACACGCTGTCAGGTTTTTATGGTAAGGGTGGGATATTGGGGGACAGACTCACTTATACCAAGTCTGTCTGGTTAGAAAGTTCCTCTGCCTACAATGGAACCGATGGCCTTGACAATCCCACATATATGGTTCTATGTGACAGACTTTACAACGATGGGGTTGAGATAATGCCACATACGATCACAAATGAAACGGATTCAAGAGAAGTCATAGAAGAAGGATTTTCTTACCTCCAACAATATAATTCAAGAAATTGGATCGACCACAGGGGTGCATCTAACCTGGAAGATCTGGCGCATTTTGGATGGAACAGATTGAACAAATATTACATCGTGGATATCATGGAAAAGTACGATTACAAATATGCGTGGGCATACATAGATCTCAATGAAATGCAATATTTACCACCAAGACCAAATGTCAGTTGGTATACGGGAGAAGACGGCAATTTATTGATTCCCGCGAAAACAGAGTGCCACCAACCAATTCTCTTCTACAACAATAATATTGACGATAATACAGGGGATGAAAAAAGAATATATTTTTGGACAACCGTGTCCTGTTATACACACGGAGATCTTGAGAAGTACTACACGCCAGAGAAACTTGATAAATTGATAGATGAGAGAGGAGTCCATGTATCTCATCACTACTTCGCACTCCAGAAGACCAGGCCCATTGCCCCTCATTATCTAATACGGATCGATACAGTTGGGGTTGGTTTTGCCGACGGGTTGCAATTAGAATACGGGGACAGTGCAAGTTCCTTTGATACCACGATAAACTTACTTATAAATCCAAGTTTTGAGACGGGCGACCTCTCTGGATATTTTGAATCACACGGGGGTTACACTACTATTGTAAACTCGTATCCCAAGCTTGGTAATTATTGTGCAATGTTCACCGCAACTGGCAATAATTACCAGATAAATAGCTCATTTCTCAATTTTGATAGAGAAAGGCACCTTATATTCTCTGTATTCCTGAGAGGTTTTATTGGCTCCATCGGAATTCAATACTACGACGATGATGGAAACTATCTAGATGGTGATTATCTATACATTGGTACTAACCTCGGCGGGGAATGGCAAAGAAAAATAGTGAGCGGCAGAGAGCCACTCGACTATCCCCCTCTTACAACGAATGTATCCGTGAGAATAGTTACCCACGGGAATTACACAGAAGGATGGGAGATAGACTCTGTATTCAATGGTTATCTGTCCGATATATCTTCCAGGCAAACAGAGGGGGAATTGTGGGTTCCAACTCTCTCCCAATTTGCGGACTATCTCATCTCTACATCAAGTGTAGAAATAGTCCCGCAGGATGATGGCCTTTACAAAATTTACACCAAAGAGGCTTCCAATGGCTTTTCCTTTATTACAAAAGATGAAGCTATAAAGGACATCTATATTGACGGAATTCCTATTTCGGACTACAAGATTTCCGATGACGACCGTATATTCTGGTTTGATCCATCACCAGATTCATCTCACAATCTCTATTTTGCCACCAATGAGGAGCATCCCAATACATATCTTTTAGAGAGTCCACCCGATGAAGTTCATCCAAGCAAAGAAATTAAGTTCATATGGACGGGGACAGATAATAATGATATAGATCTGAAATTCAGTTACTCATTGGATGGGGAGAGCCCTTTCCCTTTCAGTAATGCAACAGAAATAAGTTACCAGAATCTCCTCCCCGGTCTGCACTGCTTTAGAGTGAAGGCAAGAGACTTGGACGGTAATATAGACAGAACTCCGTCTCAGAAATACTTCTTCGTTATCAGCGAAGAGGATTCCATACCACCAGTAAACATATCCGGGAAACCATTTCCAAATCCATTCAACATCAGTAAGGAAAAAAGGGTTTTCATTTATGCTCCAAACGCATGTACATCCGTCTATGACTTATCTGGAAGAAGAGTGGGCGTGTTTAAGGGAGGAGATGCTCTTCAATCCTGGGACGGCAGGGGTTTCGACGGAACACTTCTTCCCTGCGGGTGTTATTTTTGCATCGTCAGAACCGAGTCTATAATCGACAGGTTTAAGATTGTATTGATAAAATGAAGAAGCTGTTTAGAAAATCTGGAAAGGCGTTGGTACTTTTCCCCATCATTATAAAGGCGGTCTTTATATACAGAATCTTCGGGATTGACCACCTATCTAATTACATTGGAAGATTGCCAAAACAGGTTGTGAGAAATGTACTTGTAAGATTTGGTGCAAAAATTGGTGAAAAAGTTAATATCTCCACCGCCATTATAATAGATAATGCGATAACAAAGGATTATTCAAATCTTGTGATAGGAGACAGGTGTTACATCGGTAAGAATGTCTTCTTCGACCTCGTAGAACCCGTGATTATTGAAATCGAGGGCGTAATCTCTGCAAAGGTGACTTTTTTAACACATTCAGACCCAGGGGAGAGACTCTTAAGGAGATATTTCAAAAGAAAAACTGGGAAGATAAGGGTGGGAAGGGGAGCATGGATTGGTGCTTGTACTACTATAATGCCCGGGGTTAGTATTGGAGAATGCGCAGTCATAGGGGCAAATGCCCTCGTAAATAGTGATATACCACCATATTCAGTGGCTGTTGGTGTACCCGCAAGGGTTATAAGGAAAATAAATGAATAAAAAACTGTATATAATTTTTCTGCTTTCTATTATATCTGCGAGAGCGGGTTCGGATGAACTGATGAGCAAATGCAAAAATTATAATTTTATCCTCACTGATTTTGGTGGATTCGAGGTTACGGTAAATGATTTTGTGGTCTCTTTTGAGCAGAAAATATCCTATCCAGGTGGATGGAATTGCCTCACCATCGGCGAGCCCAAAGGGGAAGAAAAAGACTGGAGTGTGAGTATAAAGAAGATAAATGAGAAGAAATTTACGGTCACTGCTTTTGGTAGGTACTACAAAATAGTTAGAACGATCGCATTATTGGATAATAGAATTTGTGTTGCTGACAGAATTGAGAATAGAAGAAAAGACATATTGGGTTGTATTATAACCAATCTCGCAAACCCCAAGGCAAAACCTGTATCTGTTAGGCTTTCTGGTAATCCTGCTGATTCATTTTCAGAGATACTATGTTGTGCAGAAAACCCCACAATTTTCTTTGGCTTCGATGAATGTGGTATGGGATTGGTTATAGAGGATGACATATACAGGCTTCAATCAAAAATATCTTATGGGAATGGTGTGGCGGAATTAAAAACTGACCAATTTGGACTTGGAAAAGATAGTTCCTATACGCTTTGTTGGTCTATATACCCATTGAATTCTAACGATTATTATGACTTCGTCAATCAATTGAGAACAGATTGGGATGTTAACCTAAAAATTGATGGACCGTTTAATTTTTTATCGGCGAAAACTGTAGAAAGTATGTCTGAAACTCAACTTGCAAACCTGTTAAATTCACAAAGTATAAAGATTATTGCCTTGAGTCCGTGGTTAAATTATTACGAGACGGTTGACGGCTTAACAAAAGAAGAATTCTGTATATTGATGCAGAAGGCGATTGACAAAATACATAAGGTGAATCCCGACATCAAAGTCATCGGGAAGATACATCCCGCTATGGTTAGTTTAAATACACAGGATGTGCCATATAAAGACTCAAGAACAATTACAAAGAATGGAAAGCATATCTTTTCGGAGTACTACTCAAAGATTTTTTTCAAAGAGAGGTTTAACAACGGATGGAGGATTTATTATTATTATCCAATGACTGGCAACAGTTTTTTGAAAAAATTACAGGACGAAGTAGATTTTTGCATGGATAGTATAGGCACGGATGGTATCTATTTTGACGAGTTCAGTTTTGCCTTCAGGAGAGATCCCGCAAGATACACTTATGACAGATGGGATGGGCATACAGTTGAGATCGACACTATAACTCATACCGTAAAAAGAAAGATGTCAGATCTTGGATTCATCACACAGGATGCATGCCAGAAGTTGGTAGATAGGGTAATTTCTAAAGGTGGTATCTGTGTTGCAAACACGGCTCCCGCTACATCAACGATGCAGAAATTAGATGTCTTCAGATTCGTTGAGACATCTCTGCCCGAAACTTATTGTAGAAACTGTCCGAAAGCACATCTCACTACTCCTATAGGACTAGGATATCCTCGTTATAAGCTCCCGGTCGAGATGCGTACTGACAAGCAAATTATGGAAGATATAAAAGCAAAACTTGATCAAGGACTTCTTTATTATTACTATGGTTCATGGAATGACAGCAAAAATATACTAAATACACTTTTTCCTATTACTCCTTTAGAATTACATGCTGGCTTCATTATAGGAGACAATAAAATTATCACTAATAAGTCGGGGAGATTCGGATGGCAAGATAATAATATTGGTCGCGTTTGGATTTGTGATAAAAGTGGTAATCTCTTTTATGATAAGTCAATAACCTTTCTTGACACTGATAGTATAAACATTGAAATTGCACTACCCAGAAATGGGATAGCTCTTGTAGAGAAACTCCCTGTTTCACTAGAGCATAATTGTATACCAGTTAGAATTTTGCTTGAAGAATACAGTAACGATGAGATAACTTTTAATTTACTGGAAGGTTCAGCGTCAAAGATAATAATAGAAGACGAGAGGTTCAGGATAGAAAATGGAAAAGAATATTCGATACTTATAGATTCCGGAAACGGCATTACTATGCAAAGCTCACATGCACATGGTTCCACTCTGATTTTTAATCACAATTTTACAGAGGGGGATAGGATAATTATTCAGAAGGTGGGTTTATGAGAATATGTTTTTTCGCAGACCTTAAGAATATTCATACCTTTCGCTGGTTAAGATATTTTGCCCAAAAGGGTTATGAGACCTCTCTCATTACTGCTGCTACTTATAACCACGACGAGATAGAAGGAGTCAGTATTTATAAAATACCTTACTTTCATAGTTTTGATACAATCCTGTTGAATTTTGGTTATATAAAGTGGTTAATCTACAAAATAAAACCTGATATTTTGCATGGTATAACTCTCACCAGCTGCGCTTTTTATGCATCTCTAACTGGATTTCATCCATTCGTTGCAACAGCGCTGGGCTCTGATGTCTTGGTTAATCCCCAAAAATCATTGCGAGCAAGAAAAAAATTAAGATATACATTAAAAAAAGCAGATTTCGTAACCGCCGATGCAGATATAGTTAAAAGAAAAATAATAGATATGTATTATCCTGCTACAAAGATAAAAAAGGTACTATTTGGTGTGGATTCGTCACTACTTTTAAATAGAAAAAAGGATGGGAATTCCCTTATACTGAGTTATCGTAGTTTGAAACCCAATTACAATATAGATATAATAATAGAAGCATATAAATTGGTTAAGAAGGTCCTGCCCTCTAGCAGACTCGTTGTAGTTGGAGATACATCCCAGAATCCAAAACTCTTATATAAAGATGAAAACATAGAATTTCTTCCGTCAATGCCCCATAACAAAATTATAGATTATATGACGAATTTTGATATATTTGTCTCAGTTCCTTCATCAGATGCATCCTCTGTTTCTCTGCTTGAGGCGATGGCACTTGGGTTGTTTCCAATTGTTTCAGATATACCAGCCAATCGTGAATGGATAAAAAATGAATATAATGGTTATCTGGTATCTCCTAGAGATGTCCATAAACTTGCAGACAGTATAATAAAGGCTATAAGACAATCTGCCTTAAGAGAATCGGTTGCCAGAATAAATAAGGAGATTGTAAGAGAGAAAGCCATATTTGAAGATAATATGCAAAAACTTGAAGAAATATATCACAACTTAGTAAAATGACAATAAAAAACGAATTGCCTTGTATAGAGGGTGGAAGCCCTGTGAGATCAGCCTTTCTTTCATTCGTTCCTCCCTCGATCAGAGAAGAGGAGATCAATGAGGTCAGATACATTAAAGTCTGGTTGGATTATCACAGGACCAAAGGTTGAAAAATTTGAAAGAGAGTTTGCAAGATATATAAACGCAAGATATACTGTTGCTCTTTCCTCCTGCACTGCAGGTCTATTTCTATCGTTGCTTGTTTCAAGTTGAAAGGGGAAGAGGGAAGTCATCACAATGCCATACACATTTGTAGCCACCTCAAATGTAATACTTCACTGCAAGACAACACATGTATTTATTGATAGATGTCCAGACACTCTAAACATAAACACTGAAAAGATAGAAGAAAAAATCACTAATAAAACTAGATGAAATATGTCATAAAAAAATACGATGCAACAGCTTATCAACAATAAAACACCAAAGGTTTGTATATTAACCTCTGTTCACTCTGCTTTTGATACCCGTATTTTTCACAAGGAGGTAAGGACTCTTGTTAACGCAAGGTATAATGTTATTTTAATTGCTCAGCACAACAAGAACGAGGTGGTGGACAGGGTGAAAATTGTAGCCTTACCAAAGCCAAAAAATAGATTTTTTAGAGTGTTTACTACAGCGCGTGAGACGTATAAGTTAGCATTAAGGCAGAAAGCAGATATTTATCATTTCCACGATCCAGAACTAATACCCGTGGGGATACTTTTAAAGGTTCTAACAAGGGCAAAAGTTATCTATGATGTTCATGAAGATGTGCCAAAACAGATTCTTACCAAGGAATGGATTCCTTTGTATATAAGAGCTCTTGTAAGTAAGATTGCTTTCCTTTCGGAAAGAGTAAGCTCTATTTTTTTTGACGCAATCATCGTGGCGGGAAAAGATATTGCTGAGCATTTTCCGGCATCAAATAAAATCACGATATTGAGGAACTTTCCTCTACTTGAAATGGTACAGAGAAATAAGAAAAAGAGACAAAACGCAAAAGGACAAGTCATTCTTGTTTATGCGGGTGGCTTAACAAAAGATAGAGGAATAAAAGAAATGGTTCATGTAATGGATTATGTAAAAAATAATGTCGAGTTGCGGTTATTGGGAAACTTTGATGACCTCTCTTTGGAAAGGGAAATTACAAAGAACGCGAGTAAAAAAGTCAAGTTTATCGGATGGGTCCCGTATGAACAAGTATTTCAATACTTGCGAGAAGCAGATATCGGTTTAATTCTTCTCCATCCAACCCCAAACTATGTTATTGCATTCGGTAGATTCAATAAAATTTTTGAGTATATGGCAGCGGGTCTACCTATTGTAGCATCCAATTTCCCGAGTTTGAGGGAAATAATTGAAGATATAGGCTGTGGGATTACCGTTAATCCGTTAAACCCAAGAGAAATTGCTAAAACAATTGAATATTTAATAATGCACCCGAACAATGCACAAAAAATGGGAGAAAACGGGAGAAAGGCAACCTTAAAAAAGTACAATTGGGAAATAGAAAAAGAAAGATTACTCTCAGTTTACGAAAAATTAATGGAAAAAGTTTAAGGGGAAATTCCTTATTGAATATGCATTTTCTTATTCTTACACAGTACTTTCCTCCGGAAGTTGGAGGAGCACAGATAAGGTTGTATTCAATCGCTAAACAACTTATCAGAAAAGGAAATAAAGTAACGATTGTAACCAGTATGCCAAATTACCCTGCGGGAAAAATCGTTCCCGCATACAGGAGGAAGTTTTTTCTGAGAGAGAAAATTGGTAATATTCCTGTCATAAGAACCTGGATATATGCATCCCCGTGTAATAGCACCATCGTTCGACTCTTAAATTATTTCTCTTTTACCTTTAGTTCAATCTATGGCATCCTATCCATCTCTAAACCCGATTACATTTTTGTGGAATCACCACCCCTATTTCTGGGGATCAGCGGATATTTCACCAGCCGACTTAAAAGATGCCCGTATATCTTCAATATTTCTGATCTGTGGCCAGATTCAGTGCGGGAAATGGGGATAATAAAGAATAGATTCCTATTGAAACTGGCTGAGATGCTGGAATCTTTTCTTTATAAGAAAGCCCTGATAGTGAATGGAGTAACAGAGGGAATCGTGGATGCTCTGAAAAATAAAAAGCAAGTTTTTAAAGATAAAGTACTATTTCTACCAAATGGTGTTGATAGTGAGCTTTTTAAACCGTTACCCACAAATAAACAACTTGCCATGAATTTGCAGATTCAAGGGAAAAAAATTTTTATTTATGCCGGACTTCACGGATATGCACAGGGTCTGGAAACATTGATTCAATCTGCCCGCATTCTTAAACAAAGAGATGATATATTCTTTCTACTTGTTGGAGACGGTCCGGAAAAAATTAATCTGAAATGTATAGCACAAAAACAGTGTCTTAAAAACATCGCCTTTCTTCCCCCTTGTCCCTTCTATGATATGCCAAAACTGTTTTCAATGAGTATGGCATCAATAGTATTACTTCGGAAAATTGATTTATTTAAAGGAGCCGTACCTTCGAAAGTTTTTTCGGCATTATCTTGCAGCGTTCCTGTAATTTACAGTGGAGAGGGAGAATGTGCAAGGATCATCAGAGAAACAAATAGTACAATAGTTGTTGAACCAGAAAATGCGGAAGCCCTAGCTAAGGCAGTCCGTGATCTTGCAGATGATACTGAACTGGCACATAATTTAGGAAAACTTGGCAGGGAATTGGTGGAGAGAAAGTATTCTTGGACGATGATTGTTGATAAGTGGCTTATAGAGTTTAAAAAAAGAATACAGTCATGTTGAAGCGCAGTTTCGATTTTTTGTGTTCACTTGTAACAGTGGTATTACTGTCAGTCCCACTTATGGTAATTGCAATGCTTATCAGGCTGGATTCGAGAGGACCTCTATTCTATAAATCAAAAAGGATGGGAAAGGACGGTATTCCCTTCTATATGTATAAATTCCGCTCAATGCTCAATAACAATATTGGAAGTAAGATAACCGCAAGGGATGATAAGAGGATTACGAGGATTGGTAGGATTCTCAGAAAATGGAAGATGGATGAACTTCCGAACCTATTTAATGTGTTGAGTGGTGAAATGAGTCTTGTGGGTCCAAGACCAGAGGTGCCCGAGTATGTAAAAAAATTCCAAAAAACATACAACATCGTACTGAAGGTAAAGCCTGGAGTCACCGGTCTTTCGCAAATCAAATATGTAAACGAATCAACCCACCTAACTACAGAATGTGCAGACAAAGAATATACCAATGCCGTTCTGCCAGATAAATTAAAACTTGATATCGAGTATATCAATAAGAAAAGCTTCGCATTCGATATCAGAATCATTCTGGAGACATTCAGAACCATACTATTTGGGAGGTGGAATGAGTGAAATCCCCGCAATTGCCGGCGGAACACCCGTAAGAAACAGCCTGCTTTCATTTGCTCCTCCATTGATAGAAAAGGAGGAGATAAAGGAAGTCGTAGATACCCTTAAATCCGGATGGATCACTACGGGACCAAAAACGAAACGGTTTGAAAGGATGTTTTCTGAGTACGTAAGTTCAAAATATGCCGTTGCCTTGAGTTCTTGCACCGCAGGGCTACACCTCGCTCTTCTCGCCATTGGAGTTTCTGAAGGAGATGAGATTATCACCACACCATATACATTTGCGGCTACCTCAAATGTGATTATCCACTCTTCGGCCATCCCGGTATTCGTGGATATAGATGAGGAGAGCCTAAATATAAACCACAATAAGATAGAAGAAAAAATCACGGAAAGAACAAAGGCAATCATGCCCGTCCACATTGGTGGTAGACCCTGTGATATGGATAAGATTATGGAGATCGCAAGAAGACATAACCTATATGTGATTGAAGACGCTGCCCATGCGGTTGGGACAATATATAAAGAAACGAAGATCGGTAGTATCGGTGACCTCACATCCTTTAGCTTCCATGCAGTTAAGAATATGACGACAGCAGAGGGGGGAATGATAACGACAGATAACGAAGAATGGGCCAGATTCATACGGGTTAATAGTCTTCACGGGATGAACAAAGACGCCTGGCAAAGAAAAGGTTCCTGGTTTTATGAGATTGTTTCTGCGGGTTATAAGTATAACATGACCGACATTCAAGCATCTATCGGTATCCATCAACTCGAGAAGATAGAGAGATTTATCGAACTCCGGAAAAAATACGCCTCTATATATACAGAGAAGCTCGGGGATATAGAAGAGATAGAGACCCTGTCTCCATATGAATACGGTCGAAATACCTATCATCTTTATGTAATTAAAATAAAACCTGACAGAATGAGAATCACAAGGGATAAATTTATCAGGGCTTTAAGAGAAGAAAATATAAGCACGAATGTCCATTATATACCCATCCATCTACATCCATATTATAGAGAAAGATTTGGATATAAAAAAGGTGATTACCCCTCTGCCGAGAGGGTCTATGAGAGGGCAATTTCCCTGCCAATATATCCGGCAATGAAGGAGAAGGATGTACTTGATGTCATAAATGCAATAGAAAAAATAGTTGTCTACTACGGGGGGCAAAATGTTTGAAGCACTGATAAAAAAAATCCTTAACCCCAAAAAAAGAAAAATTGCTAGAAACAGGTTGAGAAGGACGGGCATACTGACTCCCGTGTTTGATCTCGTACTTATAAATCTCGCTCTTTTGGGGGCATTTCTCCTGAGATTTAACTTCCGTATCCCCGAGGAATATCTTTTGCAATATCTCTATGCCGCAATATTTATCACGATTGTAAGAATGCTGGCGCTTCATACCTTTGGTGTATACAAAAGTATGTTAAGGTATATGAGTGTTGCCGATTTCATAAATCTCATTAAGGCAATTACCACCGGAACTATTATCGTTACCGCCTTTATGTTCTTTCTATACACATATAAAAAGCCTACCTACCCCAGGTCCATAATAATCCTTGAGTGGTTACTTGACATCATCTTGCTCGGTGGTATAAGATTCTCGTTTCGCGTTATGGATGAGATATTGAAAGAGGAATGTGCCTTTCCAAAAAGAACCCTAATAATAGGTGCTGGAGATGCCGGAGAGATGGTAGTAAGAGAGATGAGAACACATCCGGAATATGGATATATCCCCATTGGTTTCATAGATGATAACCCGAAGAAGATCGGAAAGTCCATACATGATGTAAGGATTCTTGGAACAGGGAACGATGTTGAGGATGTTGTTAAGAAAAAAGATGTAAGTCACATTCTTATCGCTATACCCTCTGCATCGGGACGAGTAGTTAGGGAAATTATTGAAAAATGTGCCCGAACAAGAGCTCATTTTGAGATAGTGCCCGGCATAAAGGAGATAATAACTGGAGATGTAAAGATAAATCAAATAAGGAATGTAAAGCCCGAAGACCTTCTTGGGCGGAAATCAATAGATGTTGACATTAAAAAGGTGGGAGAATATCTCTCGGGAAAAAGAGTACTTATAACCGGAGCCGGTGGGTCTATCGGAAAAGAACTTGCACGACAGGTAGCCAGTCTTGATCCTGAAATCCTTATTCTCTTTGGGAGGGGCGAGAACAGCCTCTACGAGGTAAATCTTGAACTTGGGCGAGATTATCCCGAAGTCAATAAATTTCTTGCAATAGGTAATATTAGAGACAGCTCGCGTGTATCACGGATTTTTCAGGAATTCAAACCATCCATAGTATTCCATGCTGCTGCCCACAAACACGTTCCCCTGATGGAAATTAGTCCGGAAGAGGCGGTGAAGAACAATATAGTGGGGACCAGAATAGTAGCGGAGGAGGCGCTAGCATCAAATGTGGAAAGGTTCGTTATGATATCCACAGATAAGGCAGTAAATCCTACATCTGTTATGGGAGCCAGTAAAAAGATTGCAGAAATTCTTGTCCAGGAGTTCGCCGAAAGGAATAAAACAAAATTTTCTACAGTAAGATTTGGTAATGTACTTGGCTCAAGGGGTAGTGTCGTTCCTCTCTTCTTGCGGCAGATTGAAAATGGGGGGCCCGTTGAAGTCACCCATCCCGAGGTCAAGAGATACTTCATGACCGTGGGGGAGGCATGTCATCTGGTAATAGAGGCGGGAGGGATAACCAAGGGGGGCGAAATATTCATCCTCGATATGGGAGAACCAGTAAGCATAGATAGTTTGGCAAGGAACCTGATAACGTTATCTGGACATGAACCCGATGTAGGTATTAAGATCGAATATATTGGCCTCCGACCGGGAGAAAAACTACGCGAAGAACTTATGACTAAAGAGGAACTAGTAACAGCAACTAAATACCAATACCTTTGGGTTACCGTGCCAGAGAAACAAAATAATAACTCGTTTGAAAAGATAGTTAAACAGCTCGATGATTTCGCTAAGAAGGGAGATAGAAAAGGTATCTTTAATCTATTGAATAGTCTTATTCCAACCTTTCGACCCAGCTATATAAAGAATGGTTTTGACAAATAGATTGTGGGGTGATTATGATACAATTTCTCGTCATACTCATTATTGGTGTGTATCCACGATATATGGAGTACGAGGTGGTGAAAAGTGGAGAGATGTCCTTCTGGAGAATGGATAAGGTGAGAGCGGAATCATTCATCCCGAAGGTGGACATATCGTTCTATGGTTTCGGATTGTACGATGGCGCCAGAAAGAGGGACGGAATATTTGAGGCCATGATAAGGGAGGGATTTCCCATACACCCGCATTTAAAGGGCGAGGTTAATATCGGCACATTCGATGAGATCGGTGACGGACAGCAGTTCTTGGCATATTATGACCCACTCCTGGAGCCAAAATATGTGATACATAACTTTGAAACACAGTCGGTCATATCGGATATAGATTTTGATGTTCGTGTAGAGAAGGCTTATCTCCTCTTTGACAAGGATGATATGTCTATCGGAATCGGTAGAAACAGGTTGAAGATCGGACCGGGATATAAAAGCAATCTCCTTCTCTCGGGCAGGGGACAGCCACTCGATTTCCTGTACAATGCCGAGGTGAGAAGGGGACCACTTCACCTCTTTGTATTCAATGCGGGTATAGAAGACTCGACCGGTGAAAAGAGAATTGCCTGTCAAAGGATGGAGCTGTGTCTCTCTTGTGTAACCATAGGTATTACAGAAGCGGTTTTGCACAGAAAAGAGAACTTTTTGAAGTATGTAAACCCGTTGGAATTTTATTACATCACCCAGAGGAGGGGGAAAGATAACGACGACAACCTCGTTGCAAGTGGTGATATTACATTTACAAAAAATGGGAAGAAATACTATCTTGAATTCCTCTTCGACGACCCTATCATCTTTCATGAGGATAGACCCTTTAAGGGGGGGGCAATGCTTGGAGCATATTTCACAGACTTCTTTGGCATACCATCCTCTGATTTCAGAATAGAGACGACCGTTATCCCGAGGTGGACATACACACACGACTACAGCAACCAAATAAATGCAATGGAGGTAAATGGCATTCCCATGGGGTTCTTTGGTGGATCAGACTGCATTCACATATACACAGAATTCACAAAATACTGGACACAGATTTCGCAACCGGGAGGTTGCTCCTACCTACCTACTACCTACTTATCCTTTATACTGGAGTATCTTGCCCACGGTGACGGAAGACTGAATGTTGGCTGGGAGGACGAGAGGGATAAGTATCCACAACCGAGGAAGATAAGAATTCCCTCCGGCTGCAAAGAGGAAAGACTGCGAGCTGGCATTGAGGGGAATCTCGTTAAAGAAAAATTCTCCATAACCACGGGTGCTTATATCGAGCGAATAAGAAATTATAAGAACCAAGATGGCAACGACTTCACGAGAGCCTCGATTAAAATCGCCATCTTTTTTACACTACCCCGGTAAATCAAAAAACCTGTATTCGACCATATCCCGCTTTTACACCCACTCGGAACAAAAGAGTTAACTTTTTTCTTGACAAAATGCAACTTTTGTTGTATACTTATATACCAATTGATGCACACAAGTTCACCCGTTAAACTATGTTGAAAATTATACAGATTTTAATTATAACAATTGCATTCTGTGTACCATTATTTCTCTATTCCCAGCCTACGAGAAAAGGAGTAAAGGGATTTAATAACATCATATCTGCAACCAATGACGGTACGGGACATCTGAACTTCGTCTCTGATGTATACGGAAGCGTTGGGGGTGACAGAAACGAGAACTTCTGGGCAACTGCTGATTTCGGTGTGGGATTTGGATTTGCGTTCACTGACTGGCTTTGCCTAAATCTATTCTCAAGATATATGGCGGATGCACTGGATTCAACGAACAACCAAAACTATCTCTCACACGGTCTGGGAGACCTTGAAATCGGCGTGAAGCTCACCCCCTCTGTCTTTCGGAGAAAACAAAACGGGGGATGGTGTATGGGATTGTTCCCTTCTATATCCATACCGACGGGAACGAAGCCAAAGGGAAGCTATCCCGACACCGTATTTGGTTTTTACACGGGGCAAGGCGGTAGGGACAGATACTTTACCACCGGAGAATTCAACTGTGGAGGAAAATTCTTGCTTTCGTATACGACACGCACAGACATCCCCGTTGAATTTGATGGAAATATCGGTTATTTTACCCACAATAAAGACAGGAAAGGCAACACGCTGTCATACGGATTTGGCCTGGGTTTCCTATATGAAAATTTTATTCCCTACATCGAGATGAGTGGAAGTGAGCAAGGAGACAAAACTGTTGGTCCTCGGCTTTTTTACCTCACCCCGGGAGTAAAGATAGGAAGTAAAAATGGGGCATCTGCAAATCTCGCATTGAACTTCAGGATAGATGGTCACGTTGATAAAGAGACTAAAAGGTACGAGTCCTCCATACATCTCGGTCGGCGAAAGGGTCACTCCATCGTGGTCCTTCAATCTATCCTGTGCACGAGGATTCTCATTCTATCGGCATCCCCCTTTACCGCCCATCATATCGGGAATAGTTGTAGATGCGGAGACGAGGGAACCGCTCACCTCCACGATAATACTCGCCGATACGGTGATAAAAACAGATACAATGGGGAACTATAGTATACAACCGACACCCGGCAGTTTCATAATGAGGGCGTCCAGCGAGGGGTATATACCGCAGGCTCGAAATGTGGTCATCGAACCTGAGCAGGAACTACTCGTCAGTTTTGAACTTGAAAAGGTGCACATTCCGATGGCGCAAATCGCGGGAAAGGTTATTGATAGGATGAGTAAAATACCCATTGTTGCCGAAATCTCCTTTCCCGAGACAGATGTAGTACCATTTCTTACTGACGAGACCGGTGTATTTAAATTAAAATTACCGCCAGATACTTACATCGTTAAGATAAACGCCGAGGGCTACATCCCCTATGCGACGCCCGTATTGCTAAAAGACGGGGAGATACTCCTCAAGGACTTTTATCTTCTAAAACAGTATGAGAAGATCAGCGTGCGAGGTATATACTTTGCCGAGGGCAGTGCGGATATAGATTCTATGTATTACCCGGTCTTGAACGAAGGACTCAAACTCCTGAGGGAGTACCCAAATATAAAGATGGAGATACGGGGACACACGGACAATGTGGGCTCTGCGGAGACAAATCTCGCACTCTCCCGGGCAAGGGCAGAGTCCGTTATGAACTTTTTTATAAAAATGGGGATAGAACCTTCGAGGCTGAGGACATCTGGATACGGAGAGACCAAGCCCACGGCGAGAAATGATACAGAGGAAGGAAGGACACAGAACAGAAGAATAGAATTCTATATCCTGGGAGGATAGGACACACATTGCAAAAGTCAAAATGTGAAATAAAAGGACTACAGACCGAAGACCACAGACTAAAGACCGGAGATTTAATTACTTAATTACCCAATAACCCAATTACTGTTTTTGATATAATCTGTGAAATCTGTGGCTAACGCATAATCTGGAATTATGATTGAGGGGCTAACATTTGACGATATACTCCTCGTACCAAAGGAATCGTCTGTACTTCCAAGGGATACGGAAGTATCCACCTTATTTAGCCGCAATATAGGGCTTTCAATACCGCTGGTGAGTGCTGCGATGGACACGGTTACCGAGGCAGGGCTTGCGATCGCGATAGCGAAGGAGGGTGGAATAGGCGTAATTCACAGAAATATGTCCATAGATGGTCAGGCGGAGAATGTGGACAGGGTAAAGAGATATGAAAGTGCACTCATACATTCTCCCATAACCCTTAAGCCCACTCACAAGCTCAAGGATGCACTGCTATTTATGGAAAAATACGGTGTTTCAGGTTTTCCAATTGTAGATGAGAAAGGGAAGCTGGTCGGTATGCTCACAAAGAGAGATACCCTTTTCGAGGAGGATGTTGAAAAAGCCATAAGTGAGATTATGACGACTCCCCCACTTGTTACCGGAAAACCCGGCATAGCACTTGATGAGGCACTTTCCCTGTTCAAAGAGAACAAGGTTGAAAAGATCCCCATTGTTGACGATGAAGGTAAACTTCTCGGACTTATAACCATCAAGGATATAATGAGCAAGAGGCTCTTTCCCTGTTCCACAAAGGACAGCTACGGACGGTTGAGGATTGCGGCGGCTGTTGGAACGGGCAAAGACACACTTGACCGTGCAAGTGCACTTGTAGAGGCGGCTTGTGACGCACTCGTCATAGATACAGCCCATGCTCATTCAAAGAAGGTGATAGATACGGCAAAGACACTGCGGGAGAAATTTCCCGATGTAGATCTCGTCGTCGGAAATGTGGCAACACAAGAGGCAACCAAACTCCTGTGTGAGATCGGCGCGGATGCCATAAAGGTGGGAATAGGACCGGGGTCCATCTGCACCACCAGACTTGTGGCGGGTATAGGCGTCCCCCAGGTTACTGCGATACAGCAGTGCGCGGAGATAAGCAGCGTGCCTCTGATTGCCGATGGAGGATTTAGATACTCCGGTGACATAGTAAAGGCATTGGCAGTGGGAGCGCATTCGGTTATGCTCGGCAACCTCTTTGCGGGAACAGAGGAAAGTCCCGGAGAGACGATACTGTTAGAGGGTAAGAGATACAAAACCTACAGAGCCATGGGTTCTATAGGCGCAATGCAGAGTGGCAGTGCAGACAGGTATTTTCAGGAGGGCGAACGAAAATTCGTGCCGGAGGGCGTTGAGGGGAGAGTGGCATACAAAGGTAAGCTCGCCGATGTAATTTACCAGCTCCTCGGTGGTCTCCGCTCCGGTATGGGTTACTGCGGTGCGAGAAACATAAAAGAATTAAGAGAAAAGGCAGAATTTATTAAGATAACAAAGGCGGGTCTCCTTGAAAGTCATCCACACGATATCACGATAACAAAGGAACCCCCCAACTACTAAAATGACTACAGACCACAGACTACAGACCACAGACTACAGACCAAAGACCACAGACTGGAGACTTAATTAGTTAATTACTCAATAACTAACAATTAGGCATCGATTAGACATTCGGCATTAGAAATTAGACATTTTATTATGTTTCTATCTACAACCATAATAGGTGTGTGCCGTAAAGGTGAGGCAGCCATCGGCGGAGACGGGCAGGTCACGCTTGAGAAGACGATAGTGAAACACGGAGCGAATAAGATAAGAAAACTCTATGAGGACAAAATCCTGGCGGGGTTCGCTGGCGGTGTTGCCGATGCAATTACATTGTTTGAAAGGTTTGAGAAGAAACTGGAGGAATCGCACGGTAATCTGCAGAAATCTGTCGTGAATCTCGCAAAGGACTGGAGGACTGACAAGGTTCTGAGAAGGCTCGATGCGCTGTTGGTGGTATTGGATAAGGACTCAGCATTTCTCATCTCGGGCTCCGGGGATGTGATCGAGCCCGACGACGGCATAGTTGCAATAGGCTCTGGAGGACCTTATGCGCTTGCGGCGGCAAGGGCTCTGATAAAATACACGAATCTCTCCGCAAAGGAGATCGTGGAGGAATCCATAAGAACAGCCTCGTCTATATGTGTGTACACAAATGACAACATAAGGGTGGAAACGTTGTGAACAAAAGAGAACTAAAACCAAAGGAGATAGTAAAGGAACTCGACCGACATATCATCGGTCAGAGCGAAGCAAAACGTGCTATTGCAATAGCAATCCGCAACAGGTGGAGGCGACAGAGGGTGAAGGGCCTCATGAGAGAAGAGATACTCCCAAACAACCTGATACTCATTGGTCCGACGGGTGTTGGAAAAACGGAGATAGCGAGAAGAATTGCGAGGCTCGTCAACGCACCGTTTATGAAGGTCGAGGCGTCAAAATATACCGAGGTGGGATATGTTGGAAGGGATGTGGAAGCCATGGTGAGAGACCTCATGAATATATCCGTGAATATGGTGAAGGCTCGAAGGCAGATCGAGGTGGCGGAACGAGCGAGAGAACGGGGAGAAGAAAGGTTGCTGGACTTGCTTCTACCGGGGGAGAATAAGGAAAAACAGAAGGAATCGCGTGATAAGCTGCGAAAATTATTGCGTAAGGGCGCACTCAAGGATAGGTTTGTTAATGTTCCCGTATATGTCCAATCATTTCCCCTTATAGAGATATTCGGTCCCATGGGTATGGAGGAGATCAATACCGATATTCAGGATATGATGTCGTCCATCGCCCCCAAAAAGCACAAGACGAAGAGAATCAAGGTCAACGAGGCAAAAGAAATCCTCGCACAGGAAGAGGCGCAGAAACTTGTCGATATGGAAGAGGTGATAAGCGAGGCAAAGGAGAATATGGAAAACTCGGGTATAATATTCATAGATGAGCTCGATAAAATCGTGGGCGCAGACGGCAGAGGTGGCCCCGATGTCTCCAGAGCGGGTGTTCAAAGGGACCTTCTGCCAATTGTTGAGGGATGCAATGTTACAACGAAGTACGGAATGGTAAGGACAGACCACATATTGTTCATAGCGGCGGGTGCATTCACCTCGTCGAAGCCATCCGATCTAATCCCCGAACTTCAGGGAAGATTTCCCATAAGGGTTGAACTCGCCCGACTGAAAAAGGAAGATTTCAAAAGAATTCTTACAGAACCAGAAAACGCCCTGATAAAACAATACATTGCACTTTTTAAGACCGAGAAGGTCGATATGTCGTTTGACGAAATGGCAATAGATGCGATCGCAGAATACGCCGCAAAAGTGAACGAGACCACCGATGATATAGGCGCAAGGAGGTTACACACAATAATGTTCGCACTGATGGAGGATTGGTTATATAAAGTTCCAAAGAGAGGCATAAAAAAGGTACACATTGAAGAAAATGATGTGAGAGAGAGATTGAAAGACATCGTTAAGAACGTGGACATTGCAAGGTATATCCTGTAAAAAGAGAAGCAAAATGGCGGGACTCTTCCGCATTTTCAATCCCAGGTATCTATAATGATAGAGAATTATTTGAAAGGAAGATTCAAGAACCACTTGAGGTCGCGTGAAAAACGACAGGCCGTGAAGGAGCTCTTTGAGACCACGGACCAGCCCCCGCCCGTGCTTCAGAGGATATATGCACGGGAGAGAGAGTTTCCCACGGGAATAGGATGTGGTGTTGCCATTCCAAGATACCTGGGAAAAGAAGTAAAAGAGGCAACACTTTCGCTTGGACTCTCCCGGGGTGGTATAGAGTTCGGGACACTCGACCGTAAACCGGTAAAGATAATATGGCTACTTATTTTCCCCGAACACGAAAGGAAAAAATATACAGAGATACTTGTTCGTCTCATAAGGTTGGCCAATACAGAGGAATTCCGGTCACAAGTACTGAATGTCGCTTCAGTTGAAGAACTCGTTGAACTCATTAAGGACCTCGATAGGTAAATATTGAAGTCATTTTTTGGGGACGCCGATCTACGCGGATAAAAAACAGATTTTTTTATTTCAAAGACCTGTTCTGGGACGCTGATTATTTAAATTCCAACGAGTAAACTTTTTATTACATCTGCGTTAATCTGCGTCCATTTTTTAGCTTATTATGCGCACACATACCTGCGGAGAACTGAGAGAGAAAAATTCCGGAGAGAATGTGACACTCCAGGGATGGATAGACGCAATAAGGGACCACGGCAAGATGGTCTTTATCTCCCTGAGAGATAGATACGGCGTAACACAGGTGGTTTTAGCGAATACAGAACTTATAGAAAAGGCGAGTGAATTTGGCGGAGAATATGTGGTGCAAGTTGAGGGAATGGTCAGAGAGAGGCCTTCTGGCATGCGAAATCTGTCTCTCGACACCGGCGGGATCGAGGTGGTGGCATCTCAAATGAAACTTCTTTCCCCCTCCGATGTTCCACCTTTTGTGATAAAGGACCCCATAACGGCAAAGGATGAGCTGAGGATGAAGTATAGATATCTTGACCTCCGCAGACCATCGATGCAGAAAAAACTCCTGATGAGGTCGCAACTCATTAACACCGTGAGGACCTATCTGTCAGAGAGGAATTTTCTCGAAATAGAAACCCCGTATCTCACGCTCACAACCACAGAGGGGGCAAGAAATTTCGTGGTGCCCTCGAGAAATTTTAACGGCAAATTCTATTCACTTGCCCAGTCACCTCAAATTTATAAACAACTATTGATGATCGCGGGCGTTGACAGATACTTTCAATTTGCTCGATGTTTCAGAGACGAGGACCAGCGAGCCGACCGCCAGCCAGAGCATACACAGATAGACCTCGAAGCGAGTTTTGTGGATGAAGATGATATTATGAATCTTGTGGAGGGGATGATAAGTGCTGTCTTTGAAAATATTCTCGGTATAAAAATAAGGGCTCCCTTCGAGAGACTCACATACAGAAATGCCATGGAGAAATACGGAAGTGACAAGCCCGATGCGAGGTTTGATGTATATATATCCGATGTTACAGACATAGCAAAAAAGAGTGAGTTCAGAATCTTCAAAGAGGCAAAGTTCATAAAGGCTATAACTGTCCCCCCACTCACAAGGAAGAACATCGATGAACTTTCGGAGTTCGCTCTCAAATACTACAACAGCAAAATCTCGTATCTGTCATTTAGGGAGACCCTGTCGGGTAATGTTGCAAAGTTTTTTTCCCCGGAACTCTCCGGCGAATTGAAATCTGCACTCTCAATAAGCGGGGAGAAGACCGTACTCTTCTGTGCGGGTGATTGGAAGAGAAGTCTCGAGACCCTCGGTGCCGTCAGGAATAAGATACTCGTGGGAGAAACTCCAAAGGAGCAGTACAAGCTGCTCTGGGTAACTGATTTCCCGCTCTTTGAGTGGGATGGGGAAACGGGCGGTTGGATGCCCTGCCACCACATATTCACAATGCCAAAGACCGATGATTTTGTGGACCCCTCGAAGGTGACCGGGAAACAGTACGACCTCGTCCTCAATGGAACGGAACTCGGGTCGGGCAGCATAAGAATCCACGACAGAGTCCTGCAGGAAAAGATGATGGAGATAGGTGGTATGAGTAAAGAGAAGAGGGACAGAGAATTCGGATTCTTCCTCTCCGCTCTGACCTATGGTGCGCCACCACACGGAGGGATAGCCATTGGACTTGACAGACTTCTCATGATATTGTCGGGAGAGAATTCGATCCAGGAGGTGATTCCATTTCCGAAGACACTTACCGGTACAGGCCTTATGGAGAATGTCCCGTCGGAGATAGAAGATGAAAAACTGAAGGAACTCGGGATAAGTATTACACAAAACCGGTAACCAGTCCATACGGATCTCATATCCATACGGATCCTGCGGACGAGTCTGTGACCTGCGGATAATCGGTAATCGGTCATCGCTAATCACTGGAAAGGAAAAAGGTAAAAGGATAAAGGACTAATGACGAACTGCAATCTACAATCTAAAATCTTCAATCTTCAATTCTTAGTTTTGGTGTCTTTGTGCTCTTTGTGTCTTCGTGGTTATATCTACAGTAAAAAATGCATTTATGGAGTTAACGATACGCATATATCCCGACCATGTATTGAGGGAGAAGAGCAAACCCGTGTCGACATTCGACGAGAGACTTCAGAAGATAGCTACCTCAATGACAGAGTTTATGCAGAGGCTCGACGGAATAGGGCTCGCCGCTCCCCAAATCGGCATTTTAGAGAGAATTATTGTGGTCGATATTGGACGGGGTCCCCTATACATAGTTAATCCCGAAATCATCAAAAGTAAGGGTAAAGAGATATTTGAGGAGGGTTGTCTCTCCATCCCGGGGGCATCAGTCCAAATCAAAAGACCCTTTCTTATTGAGATCAGAGGCTGCGACATAGAGGGTAAAGAAATACACATCAAGGCGAAAGACCTCCTTGCAAGGGTGATACAACATGAAATCGACCATCTACAGGGGAAGTTGATAATTGATTTTCTCTCTAAAGAGGCACTACTGAAATTCAACATGAATTATAATCCCACACTGCCCGCATTCCAGGTGAGGGGAAGGGAGTAGAGCTACCAACTCGAAAATGCAAAATGAAATGTCTAATGACGCCTGCCTACCGGTAGGCAGGAATTTCTAATGACCAAATGACCACAGACCAATGACCCAATGACTAACTGTCAGTCATTGATTAGACATTTGACATTAGAAATTAGACCTTTACCTCAGTAGTTTTGCATTTTGATTTTTGATTTTTAATCTTGTTACGGGGGCTTTATGGAAAAGAAGTGGTATATAATAGATGCAGATGGAAAGATACTCGGTAGACTTGCAACAAGGATCGCCACAATATTGCGGGGTAAACATAAGCCAGAGTTTACTCCAAATGCGGATATGGGAGACTATGTCATATGTATAAATGCGAGCAAGGTGAAGGTTACGGGGAAGAAAGAGACAGAGAAGGTATACACGAGATACACAGGATACCCAGGAGGGTTAAAGAAGACCACCTTGAAAGAGATGAGAAAGAAGAAACCCGAGGAGATAATTCACCACGCCGTCAAAGGGATGCTTCCAAAGGGGCCCCTTGGCAGGAAGATGATAAAGAAGCTGAAGGTCTATCCGGGAAGCGAGCATCCCCACAAGGCACAAAACCCAATAGAACTGGAGCAGACAAACAGGGGAACGGAAAAATATTTAGTGCTTTTTTGATTTCATTAATGGAGGGAACATGGAACAGGTATTATTAAAGACGGGGAGGCGTAAGAGGGCAACCGCCCGCGTAAAACTCACCGAGGGAGAAGGGAAAATAATGGTGAACGGAAAAGAGCTCACCGAGTTCTTTGGGGGAAGAGAGGATCTGATATACAATGCAAAATCTCCCCTGCGCGTTACCGACACGATGGATAAATTCAATATAAGCGCAAAGGTTGAGGGTGGTGGTATAAGGGGTCAGGCAGAGGCAATCTTACTTGGAATAGCGAGGGCGCTCGTGGCACTGGAACCCGACTTAAAACCATCCCTTAAAAAAGAAGGGTTGCTTACCAGGGACCCCAGAGAGGTGGAGAGAAAGAAATACGGACATCCAAAGGCGAGAAAGAGATTCCAGTTCTCAAAGAGATAACTCCTGTTGTGCTTTAATAAACCACGAGATTAACACCTGCCTACCGGTCCCTGCGGACCCGTATGGGCAGGCAGGCAAGATTAGCATCTCAAGATCCGTATGGACAAGATATAAACCATTAAGTTATTAAGTAATCGGGTGTGGTCGTCATTTTCAAGCGTGTTCTTTTCTACCTGTCGGTAGACAGGAATTACTTAATTACCTAATAACCTAATTGCTGTTTCTGACATAATCTGTGAACTCTGTAGTTAGTTTTACATAAAAAGAAAGATGGAGGGTGTATGTTGAAGGAGAGGATAGAAAACAAGAAGGCACTTGTGGGTGTAATTGGATTGGGTTATGTGGGACTGCCTCTTGCCTGCGCGTTTGCAAGAAAGGGATTCAGGGTTGTGGGAATTGACAGAAAGAAGGGAAGGGTGGATTCTGTGAACAGAGGTGAAAGCTATATTCAGGATGCATCCTCCCGTGAACTGAGAGGTCTTGTACAAAATGGACTCGTGCGTGCAAGCACTGACTACAACAATATAAGGGACTGTGATGTCGTCCAGATATGCGTGCCGACACCAGTTGATGAAAACAAAGTCCCCAACATCTCCTATATTGTTGCCACATCAAAGAAACTCTCCAGAGTGCTTCACCCCGATGAACTCGTCATACTGAAGTCCACCACCTTTCCCATGACAACAAGAGAAGTTGTCCTTCCGATACTGGAGAAGTCGGGATTGAAAGCGGGTAAGGATTTCTTTCTCGCATTCTCCCCGGAGAGGGTAGACCCGGGAAACAAGAAGTACGCCATAGGCAACACACCGGTTGTGGTTGGAGGAATAGATGAGACCTCAACCGAACTCGCCTATCTTCTCTACGAAAAGGTTGTGGGTAAGGTCAAAAAGGTATCCTCCTCCGAGGCGGCAGAATTTACAAAGCTTCTCGAGAACACATTCCGTAATGTCAACATAGCCCTCGTCAACGAATTTGCGCTGCTTGCCGACAGGATGGGCATAAATATATGGGAAGTCATAGACGCCGCAGCAACGAAACCATTTGGATTTATGCCTTTTTATCCGGGTCCGGGTGTCGGTGGACACTGCATACCCATAGATCCATACTATCTTTCGTGGAAGGCAAAAGAGTACGACTTCCACACAAACTTCATAGAAATATCTGCGGAGACAAATGAGGGGATGCCATATTATGTGGTAAATACCGTCATATCTGCGCTCTCAAATACAGGTATCTGCCCAAAGAATGCCAGCGTGCTCATCATCGGCGTAACATTCAAGAGAGATGTGAGCGATATGAGGGATTCACCATCTCTGAAGATCATCAGGGCATTAGAGGACAAGGTTTCAAAAATTTCTTATTCGGACCCGTTCGTTGAGAAGATAAACCTGCGGGATTCCACCTACAGAGCCCTCCCGTTAAACGAGAAAACACTGAAGCAGTTCGATTGTACACTCATAACAACAGACCACTCTTCCTATGACTACGACTTTATCGTTCGGAATTCAAGGCTGGTGATTGACACGAGAAATGCAACGAAGAAGGTGAAAGAGGGGAGGGAGAAGATAGTCCTGCTCGGTGGAGGTATCTTCTCGAACAGAAGATAAGGAGATTTGGCTATACTCGGTATCTCTCCATTGTTCGCATCCACCTAAAGGTTGTTCCATACCCACTTCTGGTGATGTTTTGTTCGGGTGTAAGTCTCTTATGCTGCGCAAACTTGACATAAAAAAATACATAAAAAGGCGCAGACGAACACTTATTACGCTGGGACTTGTTTTACTTGCCTACATATTCATTTTTGGAAGTCACGGTTTCATAAGAATCCTCATCTTGAGAAAAAAGATAAGAGATACGGAGAGACAGACAACCACATCACTCGCTATAAGGGAGGCACTTACCGCCGACAAAAACAGCCTCGAAAGTGACAGGGTTCGTCTCGAAAAGGTAATAAGAGAGACCTATGGTATGATAAAGGAGGGGGAAAGATGCACACTAAAGCTAAAATAAGTGTATGCATTTATCCCGGAACATTTGATCCCATTACCAACGGACACATAGATATAATAAAGAGGGCGAGATACCTATTTCCTAAGGTGAGGGTACTTGTGGCAAGGGATGCAAATAAGAACACGCTCTTCTCTTTCACGGAGAGAGTCCATATCGTTAAAACCGTCAGCAGCAGGATGGATGGAGTTGAGTGTGAGGGATTTGACGGACTTCTCATAGACTATCTGAAGAAAAACCATATAAATATCGTTGTGAGGGGTCTAAGAGCAGTCTCTGATTTTGACTATGAGTTCCAGTTGACTCTTATGAATAGAAAACTATATCCCTCCGTCGAATTCGTGTTCGTGATGCCGGGAGAAGAGTATTTCTTCCTTTCCTCTTCGCTTATAAAGGAGATCGCCTCTCTCGGCGGCGATGTGGGAGAGTTTGTTCCGAAGATCGTGGAAGAAGAGATAAAGAAAAAGTTGCAGACTCATGAAACTCGCTATAAGAGTTAAAGAGATAAGGGGAAATTGCCCCGTTTATAAAGAAGGTGATACATTTGTCATAGAGGAGGGCTATAAACTTCTCTCTGATATTCCTTTATGCATGCACTCTCTGTCCTCAATTATGCCCTATTACATTCCGCTGTCGAGGGGAGTCTCTCCAAAATCTCTCGGGCTGGCAAAGAAAGATACTCACAGGGCATATATTCAATGTCTCGACCCGTGCAAGTATACGGGTGGTGGTACGGTTGTATTTGAGATCGCAATCGGTGGTTAATTTGTGGAATGAGCGGGGAGGTAGACCTTGAAGACCGAGCCCTTTCCGCACTCACTGTAAACATTTATCCACCCCTCGTGCTGTTTGATAATGCCGTAAGCAGTGGATAGGCCAAGTCCGGTACCCTTTCCAACCTCTTTGGTGCTAAAAAAGGGTTCGAATATGTTCTGTACGGTTTCCCCATCCATGCCGATCCCCATGTCCGCAACCAACAGACAAACGAACCTGCCGGGTCGTGATTCGGGAATAACCTCACAGTCCTTTTTCTTCAGGGTCACATTTTGGGTCTCAATGGTTAGCTTTCCACCTTTGGGCATGGCATCTCTGGCATTGAGTGCCAGATTCATAATTACCTGTTCTATATTTCCCTTATCGCCCCATACCATCCAGGGGTCAGGTTGCAGGTTAATATCGACGGTGATGTCATCACCTATGAGGTAGCTGAGCATCTTTAACAAGTCATCAACCGTCTCGTTTACATTGAGCGAGGTGAATTCCATCTGATGCCTGCGGCTGAAAAGAAGCAACTGATTTGTGAGGTCTGTACCGCGCACGGTAGCATCGCGTACATGCCCGAGATACTTATGTAAAGGCTCCGATCTGTCAATTTTCTTCATCGACAGATAGGTATACCCTTGAATGGCGGTCAACAGGTTATTGAAGTCGTGGGCAATCCCCCCAGCCAATCTCCCTATAGATTCCATCTTCTGCGCCTGGTAGAACTGGGCTTGTATCTTTTCCTTTTCCTCTTCCGCTTTTTTGCGTTCTGCTATCTCCTTCTTAAGCTGCTTATTTGCAACCCTCAATTCGGAAGTACGCTCCTCTACTCTCATTTCTAACTCGTCTTTGATCTTTTTAAGTGCCTCATTGATCTTTTCTACCTTCCCTTTCTCCTCTTTCAATTGTATGGTTCGCATATCAACTTTTTCTTCCAATATTCTTCGCTTTCTCTCTAAATTTCTGATACGCATCTTAACAAGAGTATATATAATACCTGTTCCCGCCATCATACAAAAAAAATAAAACCACCAAGTCCGCCAAAACGGAGGGATTATTGCAAAACTATAATTTGTGGGCTTCTTGTTCCATACATCATCGCCGTTGCAGGCGATAACTCTAAATGTATATTTTCCCGGCGGTAGATTTGAATAAGTAACGTGGGCTTCTCTCATAATGTGTGACCAATTTTTGTCAAATCCCTCCAACTTGCATCGATACCTCACCTTTTCGGGAATGGTTAAACTAACCCCTATGAAATCAAAAGTTATGTGATTTTGGTTATAGGGCAGCTCCAAACCGACTGGTAAACCCGATTTCTTACTGACACTATCGGTATAGATAGACCAATCGACATCCCCGGAAAAGAGACGCAAATTGGTAATATGTGTAACTGGTTCCACCATATTGGGCCTATCGTTCTTAGAAACATATTTAACAACTCTCTTCACTGTGCCAAACCATATATCACCTTTACTATCTTTGCAAACTGCATTCTGATTGCATTCAATACCGATGAAGCCCTCTTCTCTGCCGTAATGCTTGAATATTTTCTTGCCCGTTTTCTTATATCCTGAAGTATCAAATCTATCAACACCTTTATTGGTTCCTATCCACAGATTCCCCGCATCATCAAAGACCATCGAAAGTACGGCATCATCACATAAACCATCTCTGGATGTGAAAGTCTCAAATGATTCCACCTCCCCTTTTCGGGGGTAATTGTACTTCGAAACTCCACCGCCGTAGGTGCCAAACCATAAATTGCCCTCTCCATCCTCCAACATAGAGAGGACGATATAATTACTTAAGTCCTCTTTTGTGGTGAATGTTTTCCCGTCAAATTCACTTACACCTCCGTCGGTACCAAACCACAGATTTCCTCCCCGATCCTCCAGAATAGACGAGACCGTGTTATCACATAAGCCCTCTTTTGTGGTGAAATTCGCAAAGGTTACTCCATCGTATTTACTTACACCCCCTCCATTTGTACCAAACCACACATAACCTCTGCTGTCCTGACAAATAGCTAATACCTGGGACTGTCCCAGGCCATCCTTAACCGAGTAGGTCTTAAAATTATATTTTTGCCCGGAAACAACTTCGGGTAAAATAGATAATAATGTAAATGTATAAAACTAAATACGCCTCATATGCTTCCTTTAAATTCTCCTCTTTGAAGCTGTGGGGATACCGAGGTTTTTTCGGTATTTTACGATGGTTGTTCTGGCGATTTTGTAGCCCTTCTCACGAAGGTTATCGGCAATCGATCTATCTGACAGGGGGGAGTTCTTATTCTCTTTTTTAACCATATCCCATATAAAGAATAATATTTTATAATATTCCTCCATTCTCCCGTGCGAGAAGAAATGGGAAAATTTAAACATTCCTTTTGGAGTTTCGAGCCATTTGTCTTTTATTGCCCTCGATACGGTAGACACATCCACTCCGATATGTTGTGCCACATCCCTCTCGGTAATGAGCACGGGAGGCTCGTTCCCGGACAGGAAACGGAATTCTTTATCCATTATATACTTGGTAATCCTTTGAATTGTCCTCTTCCTCTGCTCGATTGCCTTCAGGAAATTCTTTGCCCTCTGAAACTTTTCAATCAAATAATCCCTTTCCTCATCGCCAAAGGTTTCTGGATTTTCAATGAGCCGCCTGTAGATGGGTGATGGTGACAAATGTGGCATACCGCTGTCGGGTACATAGGCAATGTAATCATCTTTCTCGCCCACGGAGGTCCTATCTTGCTCTATAACTGCGTCGGGATATACATATTGTGGTTCCCCACATAAATGCCTGCCGGGCAGAGGGTCAAGTTTATAAATTCTCTCAAGCGCCTTCTCTACATCCTCCTCCGATACGGCAAATTTACTTGCCAGTTTTGCCTTATCAGACGATAAAAAACACTCGTACGCGTACTTAAGTATTCTAAACGGCAGTGTATCTTCCTCCCCTTTTCTCTTCAATTGAATGAGAAGACACTCCCTTGGATCAGAGGCGGCAATACCGGCGGGATCAAGCCCCTGGACCTTTTCGAGCACCTCTGATACGATTTTCTTTCCAACACCCATTCTGTCTGCTATCTCACCGGGGTTTTCTCTCAATAAGCCCTTTTCGTCAAGCGAGTATACGATCTCACTTGCTATTTTCAAACGAAGCTCGTCGCTAAATACCAAACTTATTTCCCCCAGGAGGTGCTCCTGCAGCGTCTCCCCTGTGTCGGGCAGCTCAGTGTACTCCCTCATCCCCTCCATCCCGGTACTACCATAGCTAATATCGCACCAGTTTTGGATCTCTTCGGTGAGATATTCCTTTTTCTTATCCCTCTCCATTTCCGTCTCCCGTTTTTTAAACTCAATAAATAGATTATCCTCCGACTCCGACTCTATAAATTCAAGAAGTAACTGACGGGGGAGTACCAGGATGTCTAGCGATTGTATGAGTTTCTTCGTGAGGACTTGACGCAACTTCACTTTCTGTCTTTGTATTTGACCACTTCTCTTCATAAACAATTGCAGGTAAAATATCAAAGTCAGAAAATCCCGATCTAAAATTTGTAATCCGGCATTAACAATCCACACCAATCAATCCACATAGAACTTCTTCGCCATTGATCTCGATGTGTTACCGTACTCGTCCTTCGCCTTTATCCAATAGTAGTATTCTCCCTCTGAGAAAGCGATGTCCACAGATGATACGGTATCCTGTGTATTCTTCTGCCAGACGACCTGTGGGGGCCATCCGACAAATATTTGAACGAGATACGATATGGGAAAATTTGTTTTCAACCTGTGCCATATAAGCTGGAGCACGTCCGCTTCAACTGTGTCCCCCTCTGCTGGGGAGATTGGCATGGGAGCCGGCGGCTTTTTCTATAAGGTTGAACACCCTTTGCATGGGAGGGCTCTCTCCGACTATTTCACCAAAGCCCGCCCTGCGTTTCAATATCTTATGTTCTTCCTTGAGCGAGGAATAATTCTTCGCATTTTTGAACGCTATACTGGCAAGGTTAGAGAATAAGACGAGAAACTTCAGGGTATCGGAGGTAAAGAGCCCTTTTCCCCTTGACGAATCCACATATATGACCCCGACGATGTTTTCCCCAAGTAGAAGCGGAACAGCGCATATTGACCGCACATCGCTCATGGCGATACTCGGGGCATTTTTGAATCTCGGGTCAAGCGTCGCATCAAATGTCAGAACGGGTTTCTTACCATCTATAATCTCCTTAACCACTGTTTTCGAGAGTTCGGTCTCTATGTCTTTTCTATCGATATTTCTCGCGATACGCAGGGAGAAATCGTCGCCTTCTTTTATGAGGATAAATCCCCTCTCTGCATTTGCACCCTGTATTGCGTTATCTAAAACCCTCTTCAGGAGTTCTTCGATCTCCAGGGTAGAAACCATATCCTGGACAACATCGTACAGCGTCTCAAATATCTGCATTTATCCCATCCTTCTTGTTGCTATAAGGAATTTTTCTCCACCTACTCCCCTTCCGATGTCCATTATTTGCACGAGCCTATCAACGGTTACCGACTTATCCGCCCTTATTATCACCGTTTTCTCCTCACTTTCTGCCAAAAGTTTCTTCAGTTCCGTGGAAAAGTCCTGCAGTGTTATCTCTCTGTCATTCAAGAACAATTTTCCCTCTGTGGTTATCGTGACCTGAATGTCCTTTCTCGAAACGACATCACTCGTGTATGCCCTCGGAAGTTTCACCCTTATACCCGGTTCAAGCACATAAGTCGATGTGAGGAGGAAGAATATGAGCAGAAGTAGAATGACATCCGCAAGGGATACGGGGGAGAATGTAGAGAGTCTATTGTGATGCATTACTATATTCATATAACCTCCAAATAATTAAACTACCATCCCCGCTATCTCATCTGCCGTCGTTTCAATCCCTTCCTTTATGTTTCGCACCCTTCCCACGAAGTAGTTATAGAAAATATACGCTATTATGCCCACGAGGAGTCCAACCGCAGTTGTAATGAGCGCCTCCCAGATTCCACCCGCAAGTACTGATGCATTCACATTCCCACCCAGTCGCTCAACCTGCATAAATGCTTTAATCATACCCGTTACGGTTCCAAGAAACCCAAGGAGGGGAGATACCCCCGCGACGGTTGCGAGTCCCGTGAAGTATCTTTCAAAACCCAGGAGTTCTTTCCTCGCTACCGTCTCCATCACCTTTTCCCTTTCCTTTTGCGCTTTAAGTCCGGCGAACACTACTCTCGTCATTGGTGTATCAATCCTGGAACATATCGCAAGTGCCGACTTAACATCGCCTTCCCTGAATCTTGCCTTACATCTCTCTACCACATCCTCGGGGGTCCTCGTTCTGCGATAGTATATAAATCTCTCTATGATTATTGCCACCCCAAAAAGCGATGCTATACCTATTGGTATCATCATATATCCGCCCTTCGCCAGAATCTCAAACACAGTCATAATCCCTCCCGTTAAATTACGAAGTCCTTAACAAAAGCCACTCTTTAATAAAATTATCTATGTCCCCGTCCATAACCCTATCAACGGCACCCGTCTCACAACCGGTACGGTGGTCCTTTATTAACTTATATGGATGTAGCACATATGAGCGTATCTCCCTCCCCCAACCTATCTCCGTCTTACCCTTCTCAAGTTTCTCTAATTTCTTCCTTTCCTCCTCTTTCTTTTTTTCATACAATTTTGCAAGTAGCACCTTTAACGCATTTACCCTGTTCTGGTACTGTGAACGTTCGCTCTGGCAGGTAACCACTATCCCGGTTGGGATATGTGTAATTCTCACCGCCGTGTTCAGTTTATTTACATTCTGACCGCCCGGTCCAGATGAACGGAAGGTTTCCATCTTCAAATCACCCTCTTTCAGCTCTACTTCACCCGTCTTTTCAACGACGGGATATACGAAACAGGATGCGAACGATGTGTGTCTCCTTGCTCCAGAATCAAAGGGAGATATGCGCACGAGTCTGTGAACGCCCACCTCTGATTTCAGATATCCATATGCATATTCACCCTTTACCTCTACAGTGATATCCTTGATACCCGCTACATCCCCCGGTTCGAGGTCGAGCACTTTTGTCGAAAATTTATGCCTTTCTGCCCATCTCAGATACATACGAAGTAGCATCTCCGCCCAATCGCATGCCTCCGTGCCGCCCGCACCCGGATGTATGGTGAGTATCGCATCCCTTTTATCATTCTCATCCTTCAACATAAACCGCAGTTCGACTTCGCCCAACCGTCTTTCGAGTGACTCTATCTCCCCGGTAATATCCTCACCCTCACCCATAAGGGAAAACAATTCTTTTGTGTCCCGTATATCCCCCTCCAAATTTTCGTACAGGGATAGCGTGTTTTTTATATTCGACAATTCCTTGTTTATCTCCTTCGCCTTTATATTGTCGTTCCAGAAGTCAGGTCTCGCGGTCTCTTCTTCAAGTTGTGAGAGCCTTTCTCTGAGTTTTTCAACTTCAAAGAAACCTCCCGAGCCTCACTATCCGCTCATTTAATCTATCTATATCACTCATTGTCCCTCCTGTTAATTATAATAATGCCGGATTATGTATCGAGAAAGCACAAAA
>DFBT01000048.1 GCA_002366725.1 Caldifarciminota bacterium UBA3073 | reverse complement strand
AGGTTGCAACAGATTTTCTTATATTTTCCCCTCACATTGAAGAAGGAAGGATATTATGGTATGAGGGAGAAAAGAGACCCGGTGTATACACGACATCGTGGAATAGAACGGACAAGAATGGCAACATCCTTCCGGGTGGTGTGTATTTCATAAGATTTGAGACAGACAACTTTACTGATACAAGGAAGATGGTTATAGTGAGGTAGAGCGTCCCGGTGAAATATGCTTCGCATTTCACGGGATAAATAGAGCGTAGGGCGGATGAATTTTGAAAAGTTAGGAGAATTATGAGCGTTAATTTAAAAGGATACAAAGACTTAGATGTTTATCAATTGTCTTACAGAAGGGCTGTTGAGATATTTGAAGAGACAAAGAATTTTCCTAAAGAAGAAAAGTTTTCGTTAACCGATCAGATTCGCCGTTCCTCAAGGTCAGTAGCTAGCAATATTGCTGAATCATGGGGAAAGCGACTTTACCGTAACCATTTTATAAGTAAGCTCAGCGATAGTTATGCAGAAGCCAATGAAACCCAAACATGGCTAGACTTCAGCATCGCTCATCATTACATGCAAAAAGAACAATACGAATATTTTACAGAAAACTATGACCACATTTGCCGAATGTTATTCAACATGATGAAAAATCCTGAAAAATTTCTTTTGAANNTCTGATTGTCTAATCCAGGGGGGTGAGATGGAAGAGGAACAGGTTTCATTTGAAGATTATTTAAGGATAATCTACGAAAGGAAGTGGATAATCATAGTCGCTTTCTTTGCAGTTGTTATCTCCACCGCCGTATTTACATACAGGCAAGAACCCGTTTATGAGGCAACCTGCACCATAATGGTCGAATCGAGAAAGCGCCAGCGAGACATATTTGAACTTGTATATCCAAGATGGGTAAACATCTTGAACTACTCCGAGATTTTAAAATCCGTAGCTATAGCTAAAAGTACTATTGAGAAGATTGCTGGGAGTGATCTCCCTATATCAAAGACAGGAAATCCGGTGGGAGTGTTAAGAGGTGGATTAAGTGTTACCCGAGTGAGAGATACCGATATCCTGGAGATTTCTGTTAAGGGTAAAACACCTCAGGAGGCGTCAGTACTCGCAAATACGATTGCAGAAGTGTTGATTGAGTCGGAACTCGCCACAGGGAGAAAGGAATATACAGAGCAAAGACACTTTCTGGAGGAGCAGATACCCAAGGTAAAAGAAAGATTGGAGATAATAGAGAATAACTTGAAGAAGTTCAAGGAAGAAACGGGGCTGATTGCCCTGTCCGAGGAGACCGGACAACTTACGGAGAAGCTATTTGAATTTGACAGATTGCGAGGGCAGACAGAGAGTGAACTTGAGTTCCAGAAGACGAAATTGGTGTCCCTTGAGGCAAGCCTTGAGGAGACGCAGAGAACACTTGTGGAAAAGATATCACAGGTCTCGTCTCCATACATTCTTGAATTGAGAAGGAGGCTTGTTGAGTTAGAAACCACCCACTCTATGTATTTGGTGCAGGGGCTACCTGAGAATAACCCGAAACTTGTAAGTTTAAGAAAGAGTATAGATGAGACAAAAGCAAAGCTCATTGAGGAAACCAACAAAATAAAGGACAAGGAGCTCCCCACGCTCGACCCACTATCCTTCTCCCAGAAACTTGTTGACGAAATAATCTCACTGAGGACAGAGATAACTGCAGGTGAAACAAGATTGAATGTAATTAAGAATATATTAAAGGAGTATGAGAGGCGCCTGCAGAGAGTGCCTGGACAGGAACTGCGGTTGGTTGGGCTCGAAAGAGAGAGGGAGATAAATGCAAGCACATACGAACTCCTAGTGCAAAGATATGAGGAGGTGAAAATAGCGGAGGCTGGCAAGACATCCAATGTAAGGGTTATCGACCCCGCGAGACCACCGGGAAGACCCATATCTCCAAAGAAGAGAATGAACCTCACATTGGCAGTCGTTATAGGGCTTATAGTTGGCGTTGGTGGCGCGTTCGTCGTAGACTATATGGATAATTCGATAAAGACATCAAAGGATATCGAAAGGTATACGGGTCTTTCCATACTCGGCTCCGTGCCCATAGTGAAAAAGAAGAACGACACCCCTTTGCTACTTCTCAAGGGTTTTCCATCGAGATCGGCTCTGCATGAGGCATACAGGGGGATAAGAACGAGCCTTCAGTTCATAAATCCAGACAATCCCATCCGCACATTTCTCGTCACATCTCCACTTCCCAGGGAGGGAAAGACGACTATTGCGCTGAACCTCGCAGTAGTTTTATCTCAGCTCGGGTTGAAGACGATGGTTCTGGATGCCGATATGCGGAAGCCCGCTGTACACAAGTTCCTGGGGATTGAGGGAAAATCTCTCGCGGAGTTTCTTGCGCATGGAGGTGATATCGAATCCTTCATCCTTCCCACAGAGATAGAAAATGTGAGCGTTATAATATCAAAGGAGACACCCCCCAATCCCGCAGAACTTCTGAGCTCAAACAAAATGAAAAAATTGCTGTTAGACCTCAAAGAGAGATTTGATGTCATAATAATAGATACTCCACCCGTGCTTTCCTGTACGGATGCCACAGTTCTTGCTCCCCTCACAGATGGTGTACTCATTGCCGTGCAGTCGCACAAGACGAACAGGAATGCCCTTGGGCGGGTAAGGGATGTAATGGAGAGTGTGAGGGCAAAGCTCATCGGTGTGGTGTTGAACGCTGTTCCATCGGGTCGGGGAGGGTACGGATACTATCATTACTACCATTATTATCACTACTACCCGGAGGAGGAAGGGAAGGGAAATTGACGATCGACGATTTACGATTGACGATTTACAATTGAAGATTGAAAATTTAAGATTGAGGACCACAGACAACAGACAGTAAGGCGTAGAGTGTAAGGCGTGAGGAGTGAGACGTAAGACGGAATGTACAATGTGGATTCAATAGTCAATTGTCAATTGTAAATAGGCAATTGGCTATGGGGAAAGTTGATCGGTGGATATGCCTCTGGTGGTGAGATAATTCTTCACTACCTCGATTCTTTTTCTGGATAAATTCGAGTAGCTACCTTCGCCGATATAGTTCCGAACCTCAAGCCCGAGACCCGGGTTCTGTATAAGGGTAAGAGCGAGCTTATCAAGTTTGTTTTTCCCAGTTTCAGTCAGTGTCGTTTTTCCGTAGATAAATTGTATTTTTAATGGTGCGGATTTTTCTAACCGGAGTCCACCCTCTGAAATAGTGGAGGTGGGTATGAGAAAGAAGTTGACCCTTGCAACCTTGCCCTTCTTCAGTGTAATCTCTCTCGCGGCAGAGATGTAATCCTCACTTTTTGCCCTCGGTGTGTATGTTCCAGGTTCTGCATTTAGACTATAATCTCCGTTCATATCCGTCGTCACCGGTTCCATTCCCTCCAGCATAATAGATGCATGTATTGGCTCTCCCGTCTCTCTGTCCATAACCTTTCCCATTATAGTTACATTCTCGGGTGCAAGGGCAAATATAAGGTCTGTGGTTGCCCCGGGTTTGAGGATTACCGTCTTCTTTAAACTTCCGTATCCCTCCGCCAATACAAGCATCACGGTTTGCTTTCCGGCAAGAGATATCTTGAACTTACCGTATTTATCTGTCCTGATGGAATTGAGCTCGGTCCCGGGGAAACTTATCTCCGCGCGAACGGGTTCACCCGTCTCCGCATCAATTACCCCACCCTCTACCATCGTTTTCTCGATGCGTGGCTTGCCGAGCGTGTATTTCACCCCGAGGTTCACCGCCCAGGGCTGTGATTTTCCCGGACCCGCAGTCACATAATAGTCATTTCTCCAGTCTTCGGGATATACACCTCCAAAGAGTACCGCCCATGTTACCCTTACATCGATTGCAAAAAGTATGGAAAGGTTCGGATTGGGGTTGAAGACCAGCCCGGGGGTGATGTATGATATATCGGGAGCACATTCACCATCGTCTCCGTCAAATCCCCCCCTGTCTTCCCCAACAAACTCCACGAAGGGCTGAAACTTTTCGAGGTCGAAGCTTGCACCGAGCTGGCCGATGTACAGGTCCTTCAAGCCGTGATGTATGTATTCTCCCCCACCGGAGAGTTTTACATTTTCTATATCGTAACTCAATATCGCCTTCACCCCAAAGTCTACCCCGCCGGTGGTGAAGTACCTGAATCGCCCTTCTCCGTTTTCGGGACCGAGTAAGCCTTTCCCCGTGGGGACCAGGAGGAAGTTCTGGATGGCGAATACATCCTCAACACTGTATTTCAGTCCAATTCGCACATCACCAAAGCCGCCAGCTTTATTGTCCCAGTCTGGTTCCATATCGAGATAGAAAGGGACCCACAGCCTGACCGCGAAGTTATCCACTATTCCGTAATCCATGCCGAGCACGAGGCTGCCACCCCTGTAGGGGTTACCGGCTCCCCGTGGAGTATATGTGAATCCCCTCACGGTGGGTACTATGTTGAGGGTCCTCCCGGGTATTCCCGTCGCGGGTTCCACCCTGAGGAATCCGGTGCCATAAGATGCCAAAGGTGAGGGATAGAACCCCGTTTCAGCCCGGACTAAACAACATAATAAAATTAGACCCACAGAGATAATAAAGATTCTATGCATAATTCCCCCTGTTTTCCCGCTGAATGGACGGAATTTTTTTACCCACGAAGGACACGAAAGGCACG
>DFBT01000060.1:2141-16054 GCA_002366725.1 Caldifarciminota bacterium UBA3073 | reverse complement strand
TATGGAATCCCCGCCAATATACCACTCCTCACCCACAGGTCGTGCCCTGACCTCCAGTACCTCCCCGTAAGGCGCATAAACGGGGATGACACAGCTGCCGGTCGCATCGGTGGTATCCACCTCCCCAACCCCAACCCCGTCTATCGTGAGCACTATATCCTCAATGGGGTCGTTGAGCGTGTCATATATCGAGATAGAGACATCCGTTGATACCCCACATTGAATCTCATCGGGGTCAATCACTATACTGCAGGGAACTATCGTAATGGCATTACCTTTGTAGGGAATATAGTTATGTCCCGTAACCGTGATGTACACACTGTCACCTGGAATTACTGCCGTTGTTAAAAGTGTGGCACTGCCAGATGCATCGGTCTCACCCACCGCATACAGCGAGGTGTCTTGCCTTCCCATCACGCACACCTTCGCACCCTCAACGGGTGCCGCCATTCCGTCGGTCACGGTCACCGTGAAATTGGATGTGCCAATGGGTACAACAGACGGATGTGCAACATACAGGGACTCGGGAATATCTGTCCAGATATCCATCTCGGGGTCTCCGAGAAGGGTGTGGGTGTAGTAAACCCACCTTATGGCTCCATCGCCCGTGAAACCTATATTATCCTCCTTCGAGTCCTTCTGGGCATCCCCGATCTTATATATTTCCTCACCGAAGATTGCGTCAAAGAATTCTCTGTCAAAATACTGACTGGCACCGTCCGTATTCACCAAACTTCCCCAACCATACCTCGTATTTCCCAGAAAGGCTACGGCTCCATTATCTATCTTACAGGTAAACTGTTCTGACATAGCGTCTACACTATAAATACCAAATGAAGTCTTGTTGTCAAACGAATTGCAATAACATCCCTGGGTGTATATAAAAAAGTAACCCGTGTTAATGCCATCGTTTGTGAACGATGTGAGAACATCGTTAATATGAAGTTTCATAACGCCTATCAAACCTGCATGACCGAGATGATTAACGATGTGCATACCCCCATTGAGAAGTGATATAAGCTGGGAGCTGGACCAGTTGTGATTCGGGTCGTCATAGTCATAGAGCGTCCCCACATTAAATTGCACCGGGAATCCAGCAGTTGTATAACCGTAATTCGAGGAACCGAGTCTGATCTCCTCCTTGTAATCTTTACCCCACACGTGCTCCCATTCAAGGTCCTCACCCACCATTAATGCCTCAACACAATCATCTATTACGGGAGACTCCTGGTACAAAATCATCTTTGAGATGAAGTTGCTCGTCTCACCCGAAGTCGCAACTGCCGCCCTGCCCAAAGAGACCTCCATGAGAAGGTCGTCTTCATCCGGCTCACCCCAGGCATCATCTCCATCGGTGTTCCAGTTTCCATCCAGACCCGCATAGTATATATCGGCGGCGATATCATAATCAACTTCGGGAGGATCGGTATACACTATATCATACAGCCCTCTGTGCGGAATTATCTCCTCGTCACCACCGAGAAGCACATAGTCTATCCCCCAGTTTTGATAGGCATCTATAATAAAATTTCTTATTTTCTCCTGCTCATCATCACCCGTATACTCCGCATATATCTCCTCGACTGTCTTCATCCTCGTTTTGACCCCCCTCCTCGTCTTGAACTCGGCGAGGGTATCAAACGAGGGCAAAAGCGCCTCATTCGTTATTATCACATAATCACAAGAATCGGACGGGTCGAGCAGGAGATTCTTTCCCCTCTCATATACCCTATTTATCGAATTATATGAGCTCATATTCTGAGGGTTATCTATGAGTTCAGTTACTTCTCCCCTCGATACCTCGTCCTTCCTCAACATCCTCCGTGTCTCATTGAGTTCATTTACATCCGGAACGGTGTGAACTCTGACGGTTATGTCCCCGTAGTACGACACCAGTCCGCTCCTCGGAATATATTCAACGGGAAATATATCGAGCACGAGTATATTATACCCGTACTTCCTCTGAACACAGACCCTCTCATAAGTCTTACCCGGATAGGGCGCATCTGACCCGTATATTTCCCCATCGGGCGGCGTCTCCTCCCGTGGTCCCGTATAACTTAATGGGTATGGTCTCTGTCCCGGCTCTATCTTATAGCTGCCCCCAAGCATAACCTTCGCTCCCGGGATGACATCTATCTCGCTCACGACCTCACCCTCGGGTAACAGAATCTTCGCATCCTTGACGGGAAGCATAGGCTCTCCGGGAGCCCCAGTCGTCCTTAATGCCTCGATTACTATCCTGTCATATTCACCCACTCTCTCAACATCCGGCGCCCCGAAATCATACCTCAACACGACCTCGCCGGCTGTAAGCATGGTCGAAAGAAACATCAATATGAGTGATGCCCCCGTGATTTTATAATACCTCATTTTTTCTTTCAAGCATACAGTTAATATCAAAAACTCAATCAGAGAACCCGCAATATTCCCGTCTCCCCATACACCCGCGTAAATCAGCGTCCCAACTTTTAAGTCCCCATTCTCTGCTTCACTTCCTTCAAAACCTCCGAAACTGGGATGTCGAGACAGTCTCGTCTCTTGCACCTCGGTACCCTGTATCTATAACAGGGACTGCAGGGCAGCTCTCTCCTTATTATTCTCACATCGCCGCCGGGCCTGTTCTTTACGGGGTCTGTTGGACCAAATATCGCTATAACGGGAACCCCGACCGACGACGCTATATGCATGAGACCCGTATCCCCCGATAGGAAAAGTGAAAACTTACTTATGAGGTCCGCCGTCTTCGGGATGTCTTCTATGTATCTGTAGATCCGCTTCTTGGTCTTCATCCTCTCAATTACCTCCCTATCCGCCTCCCCACCCATGAGGATGACCGTGGCACCCTCCAAGGAGTCAGAGAGAAATCGCCTTCCGAATCCTTCACATCTTGGCACGGTTGGTTGAAAATCTGTCTTCTGAGAGAATAGCTGTTCAACTGCCTGTGTATCCGCCTTTCTCTCACTCATCCTCTCCGCTTGAAGCGGAATATTGAATAGAATCCCCCTCATTCCCCTGTTGTATCCCATTCGGTATCTTGCCCCCGAAATATATGAGAGGAAGGAGGTTAGAAATGTGGGAGAGGAAAAGTTTGTTATGGAAATTTGGGGGTGCACCCGATGCAGGTTTTTTGCGGTATCCAAAAATCCAAATGGGGACTTGAGAACGGGCATTACAACGACATTGGATGGGGATAAAAGTTTCCCCGCTGCGGGATGTATTGCATATACCAAGAGTTTGTTCCCACATTCATCCAGTAGGGCACTTATGGCGGGGAGAGCCATAACTGCATTTCCTATCCCGCTCCACAAGAGATAGACTACCTTTTCCACGGTAGACGGAGGATTTTTTAACTTCCTGAACGGATACAGGACAAGTCCTATTAAACCCAACAACAGACGGAATAGCATCGGTAAAATTTGAAACCTGGGGTAAGGATTCTAAAAATGCGGTAATTGGGTAAGTTATGCGGTGGTATCTCAAAAAGGTAAATACGCCAACAAAATTTATCCCAGAAGATGCACTAAATACACCTGCCTGCCGCAGGCAGGGATAAACATTCACCCCGATATACCGTCGGGGCAGCAATGCACACAAATAGATAAAGAAAATAATTCTTCTAAAAAAATCAAAGTTGGTCTGTGTTAATCCCCGCCTACCGGTCCCTACGGATCCGTATGGACAGGCAGGTGCGTCCTAAAAAACAGAATCAGACACCAAGTGGTACTTTAGCCCCACATTTGGGACACACAAGAAATTTACCTTTTTCCCCCATAATGCCGTAACCACATTTGGGACAATCTTTCTGGACGGGGTGATTCCACATTGAAAAGTGACACTTCGGGTAGTTTTTACACCCATAAAATATCTTTCCCCTCTTTGTTCTTCTTTCCACTATTTCTCCTCCGCATTCGGGGCATCTGACACCGGTCCCGAGTGGCTTTGTGAACTTACAATCGGGATATCCACTGCAGGCGATAAATCTACCGTATCGTGAATTCTTTATCACGAGGTCTTTACCACATAGGGGACATTTCTCCCCAATTTTTTCTACACCAGAATTTCTGTTGAGTGGTCTCGTGTTTTTGCACTCCGGATATCCCGAACAGGCGAGGAATCTTCCGTATTTGCCGATCTTTATAACCATGTGCTTGCCGCATTTTTCACATATCTCATCGGTAAGTTCTTCAAGGGACTCTCTCGCCTCCTTCGTATCGAATCTTCCGATAGATTTAGAAAATTTCCCGTAGAAGTCGGACAGAAGTTCCTTTTTTTCAATGTCTCTCGCCTCAACTCTGTCGAGTTGTTCCTCCATCTCCTTCGTGAATTTCACATCAAATAACTCGGAAAAATTTTTGACAAGAACCCTGTTTACCATCTCACCGAGTTCGGTTGGCACAAGTTTACCCTTCTCTTTTCTTACATAACCCCTCTGTATAATGGTAAATATTATGGGTGCGTAAGTAGAGGGTCTACCTATACCCCTCGCCTCGAGTTCCTTTACCATACTACCCTCTGTATATCTCGGCTTCGGTTTTGTAAATTCCTGCTCCTTTTTGATAGAGACAAGGGACAACACCTCTCCCTCTCTCAGTTTCGGGACCTCATCGCCCTCTTTCTCCTTGATTCCCGCTATCGAGAGAAATCCCAGGAAGTCCAGCATCTCTGAAGCTGCTTCGAATTCGTACTTACCCGCTTCTATAATCGACTTCCTTGTACTGTATACCGCCGCAGCGCCCTGGGATGAGAGGAACCTCCTCCATATCATATTGTATAATCTATCCTGGTCATATGTCAGGTACCGTTTCACCTTTGAGGGTGGAAGTTTCAGGGTCGTGGGTCGAATCGCCTCGTGCGCTCCCTGGGCACCCTTCTTCTCCTTATATATATTTGGTTTCTGAGGTATAAATTCCTCACCGTATGTGTCTTTTATAAACTTCCTTGCTTCCTTTATCTTCTCTCCCGCTATTCTTACAGAGTCTGTCCTCATATATGTTATCAAGCCAATTGCTTTTCCACCTACCTCTACACCCTCAAATAATTCCTGCGCCACCTTCATCGTGCGGGATGCGGTCATACTTAAATTCGCCGACGCATCTTGCTGAAGGGTACTTGTGATATATGGTGGTTTCGGATGTCTCAATTTTTTCCCTTCCCTGAAACTCTTCACCACGAACTTCTTCTCGGAGATATCACCTACGACTTCTCCCGCCTCCTTTTCCGTCTTTGGCTTGAGCCTCAACAATTTTGCGTCAAATTCGTCTTTGGTCTCTTCCTTTTGTAGCCTGACAGTCTTCGGTGAACTCAGCCGAACCGTTACATTCCAGTATTCTTGTGGTACAAAACTTCTTATCTCGCTTTCTCTCTCACATACGAGTCTCAGGGCAACCGATTGCACCCTGCCAGCCGATAGTGTGGATTTCTTGAACACCTTCCACAGAAGTGGAGAGACGGTATAGCCTACAAGTCTATCGAGTATCCTCCTTGCCACCTGTGCATTCACCTTTGACATATTTATCTTGCCGGGATTCTTGAGGGCTTTAGTCACACCTTCCTCCGTAATCTCGTAGAAGAGAACCCTCTCTCCCTCCCTCTCTATAACCTTCTGAATGTGATACGCAATTGCCTCTCCCTCTCTGTCGGGGTCCGTTGCGAGTATCACCCTCCCGGACTTCTTGGAGATTTGCTTTAGTTCCTTGATTATCTTTCCCTTACCCTTTATGGGAACATAGGATGGTTCAAAATCTTTCTCGATATCCACACCCAGTTTATTCCCCGGAAGATCCAATATATGTCCACTCGAAGATGCCACCTCATACCCTTTGTCCAGGTACCGCTTTATAGTGCGCGCCTTCGTGGGTGATTCAACTATGATCAGGTCTTTTGACATAGAATAAAAATAGTATGCAGTAGGCAGTAAGCAGTAAATGAAAACTACAAAAACTCAAAACTTCCTTCCACATTAAACATTTCACATCCCACATTTCACCTTCCACTCGTTTGGTGTAGCTGGGATGAATATAGTAAAGCGTAAGGCGTTAAGCGTAATCAGTTACAAAGCATATCAGAATACCAGAAGATCGAGTATAAACCCCTCAAACCCGATCCTCTGATCCACTGATACTCTGATAACTCTGATACTCTGATAACTCTGATACTCTGATACACTCCCGTCTGTACCTCACTTTATTGCTATTGTAATATGGTGTGAACTGCCGAGATCGAGCTCAAAGGGAAGATAGGCATAATCCAATGCGAGTCTGGCGTAATTTACACCGAAGCCAAAAGATGCCCCCATTAAATCGTATCCGACCCTCTCCCCCATTCTCAGGGTTATATACGGATTGGGTGTATACTCAACCCCCACGCCGGCTGTAAATACCTCATCGAGTGCCTTTCTGAATGAGGCAGAAAAACCAAATTTCTTGAACTCGTATCCCGTGCTGAACTCGAATGTGAGTGGAAGTTTAATCGGTGTGGAACCCTCTATACCATAACTAACCCGAGGCCCCATATTTGACACAGCAAAGGCAACGTTAAGTGTGGAAATGGGAATATAATTGAATCCAAAATCCATCGCATATCCCCTGAGACTGTATACATGACACCTCTCGTATATGTATTTAAAGGAACCCCCCAACCATATATCACCCGATTTTCTCCCATACGAGAAATAAGAGACGAGGCTGAAGGGGGAGTAAGTGCCATAAAGCATTTGCCTCGAGTCTCTCAACTCGATGTCACCCGCTGTGAAATACTTGGCGCCGATTCCATAACCACTTATCTCGTCACCCCACACCATTCCCGCGAATTCATATCTCGTGCCCAGGAACTGGGATGAATGCGAGAACGATGCGTTAAATCCCGACACAAGAGGTATCAGCGAGGGATTCCAGAATAGGAGGGTTGCATCCCTGGATAAAATCCCGCCGCCGAGTGCGAGGTTTTTTGCCCCCACACCGAGCTTAAGAGACGGTATACCCATACCCGCGCTCTTCGAATTGAAGAAATCTCTTGCGTCGTCTATTATATTCGCCTTACCAATACCCACGGAGAGAAGAACCATTATCGCCACCCATCTTACATATCTCATACGAGCCTCCTCACATCACCTCTTTTATCAACTTCTCGATCACATCACCGGTGGTGACATTATCTGCCTCTGCGGCAAAGTTTAATATCAGTCTATGCCTCAATACAGGCTTCAATGCAAACTGCACATCCGCCATAGATGGCGCGGTTCTTCCATCCAGTAATGCCTTTGCCTTTGCACCCAATACCACATACTGAGACGCCCTTGGCGAGGCACCCCATGTCACCCATTCCCTTATGAATTTTGGTACATCCGAGTTATTAGAAGGTCTGGTGAGTCCTATGATTCTCACCACATCTCTCACCATGCTGTCGGATATCGGGACCCTGCGGACGAGGTTCTGTAATTCGAGTATCTCAACCCTTCCAATCACGGCATTTATCTCGCTCGTATAGGCACTCGTCGTGGTTTCAACGATTCTCACCTCTTCCTCTGGCTTTGGGTAATCTATTACAATTTCAAACATAAATCTGTCGAGCTGCGCCTCCGGAAGCGGATATGTCCCCTCTTGCTCTATGGGATTTCTGGTCGCCAGAACGAAAAACGGCAGCTCGAGTTCGTATGTCTTCCCTCCGGCGGTGACCTTGTATTCCTGCATCGCCTGAAGAAGAGCAGCCTGTGTCTTTGGGGGTGTTCTATTGATTTCGTCGGCGAGAATTATGTTGGCAAATACGGGACCATTCAAAAACCTGAATTCTCTCTTCCCCGTCTTCCTCTCCTCCTCCAATATCTCGGTGCCAGTTATGTCCGAAGGCATGAGGTCGGGGGTAAACTGTATCCTCTGAAAAGAGAGGGAAAGCGTCCTCGCAAGCGTATTTACTATCAGTGTCTTGGCGAGACCGGGCACACCCAGAAGGAGAGAATGCCCTCCAGCAAGGAGTGAGATGAGTACCTGTTCTATCACATCGTCCTGCCCTACGATGACCTTATGCAGCTCGTTCAGAATTTTCTCCTTCGCCGTCTTCAGTTTCTCTATGCTCTCAATATCGCCCATTTATCCTCCATTTTAAGGGATATTATATACCAATTTTCATAAAATGTCAAGGAAAATTTATCGGCACCGTAACCAGCCCCCCCACCCCTGCGTATCCTGTTAAAGGGTCGGGTTGTGTGAAAGTGGTTTATATTGAATTCTCTTTGGAATAGAAAAAACTTGACATTGCCGGGATTTGGTGGTATAATTATTTATCCATTGAAAAAATCAAACCTGCCTGCTGCCTGTTTTTAACTGATAAACTTCCAGGTTCGCAGAATCCTGTGGATAGAAAGGCAAAAAGATGGGATAAAGAGATCAGTTTATTGTCCGTGTGGATCCGTGGTGAATCCGTGGTTAAGTTTTTACAACACCCAGAAAAGTGTTAGGAGTGGAAATGAGGAAAGATGGGAGAGCGGCGAATCAGATGAGAGAGGTAAAAATAACGAAGGACTACATAAGGGATGCAGAGGGTTCCTGTCTCATCGAGATGGGGAAAACAAAGGTCGTATGCACTGCAACGATAGAGGAGAGGGTGCCCCTCTTTCTCAAACATTCTGGTAAGGGATGGATAACTGCAGAATATGGGATGCTGCCCCGAAGTTCAAGGCAGAGGATTGAGAGGATACGCTCCAGGGGAAGAATATACGAGATACAGAGACTAATAGGACGTTCTCTGAGAAGCATAAGTAATCTTTCTGTCCTTGATGGATATACCATAATAATTGACTGTGATGTTATCCAAGCAGATGGCGGCACGAGAACCGCAAGTGTAACTGGTGGATTCATCGCATGTCATACTGCCTTTCAGCATATGCTTTTTGAAGGACTGCTCGAGCGTTCGCCCACCCAGTCTATGGTGGCGGCAATAAGTGTGGGAGTGGTAAATGGGGTGCCCATGCTTGACCTTACCTATGAAGAGGACTCAGCCGCCGATGTAGATATGAATATAGTACTAACGGATAAACTCGATATAGTGGAACTACAGGGCACGGGAGAGAAAAGACCGTACACCACGGATGAACTTTCGAAACTTATGAATCTCGCAAAGGTTGGTATAAAGGAACTCATAGAAGCCGAGAGAAGGGTTTTATTGCATACACGGGCGGGTTAAAATGCCTTTCAGAATATACCGATAAAAATTTCTTTATTCCCCGATCCAACATTCAAGCAAGTTTTCCCTAACGCCGAAATCTACCGGAAGTAAATTTTTTGCAACCCAGATATTAGTTTTGGCGTGCCGTGTGAGCTCTGGTATTCTTATTTTTACCTTTTTTCCCGTTTCGTAGGCGGCAAGAGCAAGATACGGTATTATCTGGTCTACCATCCATGGATCTATCGGCGCATTTGATCCAACTGCTGATTTTAATTCCAGTGCCGCACCTTCACCCACATCCTCTGCCCTCTTTCTTTTTTTACCCAATGCATCGGCACCAAGTTTTCCATCTTCAAAATGGGCATGACTTCCAATAAAACAGCCCTGTGAAAGAGCGTCCACATATTGAAATTTGGTATTTGCCTCTGGTAAAACACGCTTAAATCCATCGAGCATTCTTTCAGCCACCCTTGCCCCCTCCAGATGGTGTGAAGCAACGGATAATACATCAATCTTCTGTAATTCGCCGCGCTGAATCAGATTTATATCTTTAATTTTCCCCGGCTCAAGCTTTACAAAAATTCTCCCTCCCCCCGCTGGATAAAACCCATGTCTTTTGATGTCAGTATATACTGAAATACCCATCATTTTGAGAAAGTAGCACAATATATGCTGAAAGTATTCAATGCTCGGACTGAAGGGCACGGCAGTTCCACCTTTTATCTCAAATTGGGAGGGAGAATCCGCGTATATCCCGATTGGCACAAGAGTCTGGAGAATAAGGGTGATCGCACCCGCGGTCCTGGTATCAATAAAGTACTCACCCCCTCTTATCTCCCCCGGGATAAACATGATATCCGTCGAGCCGAGATGTACTCCTTCGGCCCTTCCGTTCGACATTCTCACTGCTGCCTCTATGCCGACGAGATGTTGTGGTCGCAGCCCCGGCTTCTCCCGTCCTGCCCTTATGTTATATATATGGACGGGCTTCCTTGTTATACCGGAGAGGGCGATGGCAGTTCTTACAATTTGCCCGCCTCCCTCTAAATAACTGCCGTCGATCTCTATCATATTACCCCGCTCATCTCTCCTCTTCATACCTTTTCATTTCCCCTTGCTTATATCATTACTTAGGTATAGAAGAACAACTTATGCCTTACTTTCTCTCTTTCTCCTTAAAACCCCAATTTGAACACAAATAGTGGAATGAGTTTGCGGAACAGTGCCAATTTGCCAATCAGCCTGCCGGGAAGAACGGGACAGAGTTCTGTTGCTTTAATACGAAAGCCGGCTTCCTGAAACAACTTTCTCGCCTTTTCCTCCGTATGTCCCTTCTCATAAATGAGGGTGGGACCACATTTTTCTGTTCTGAATGGCATATAACTACACGGTATACCCAGTTTCCTCCTGAATCTTTTAAGAAGGGTCTCGTTGAGAGTGCTCATTATACATATTCCATTTTTTCTTATCACCCTCTCAAACTCACCCAGTGCAGAGGTGGGGTTAAAAAGATGATCAAATGTAAGAGTACAGATGATACCCCCGCACGAATCCGCCTTTAGAGGTAGAGATTCCGCATCTGCGAGAACGGGAAGAATCCCATCTCCTCCTTTCTTTCTGGTCTTTTTAAGCACCTCTATACTCAAATCGATCGCGATGGTGCTTATACCCATTCTGGCGATCTTCACGGCATATCTTCCGGTACCACAGCCAACATCAATCGCGGGTGAGGAAAGCTCATCTAACCACCTATTTATAATCGTTTCCTCCTCTCTCTCGATCCATCTCGTGTAAAACAGGTATCTTGAGTTATCATAATCAGATGCCAAGCAGTCGTACACACCCCTCAAACCCTTTTTGCCCCCGCGTATTTCATACTGCGGCTTACTGATGAACCAGAACTTTGCCGTATTTGCCATAATTATACTAAAAATGAGCCACGGATTTTACTATCTGTGTAATCCGTGCAATCTGTGGCTGATAACCAGTGGTGTTTATTATAACATAGAAAGTGAACAAGGTCAAGAAAAAAAAAGAAAAGAGGACGCACCTGCCTGTCCATACGGATCCGTAGGGACCGGTAGGCAGGGATTAACGCAGATTAACACGGATATATCTGTGGAAAAAGTAAATTAAAATTAATGCTTATCGGCGTTGAGAAGAAAGACACAAAAATCAAAGCTTTGGAGTTAAGGCGTTAGCCTTTTATATAAAACCCTTTCCATACGGATGCTGTGCAACGGGTGAATTCCAAATTCTTACGAATTAACTCCGTCGACGAATTTAAGTTCCTTTATAACCTCTTTGTCCAGCTCATAGATGTAAGGTAAGAAAGGAGGGTATTTACCGTATTTTCCGTACAAAAGTAAAAAAAAAGCGAAAAACCTTGATTTTATTGAAAAAATACTTGACAAGTTGCGAAAATTGTGATATAATCACAAACAGAGGAGACGATGGTCGGCAAATTCAATCTGGATAGTTATTTCGAGATTTTCTAAAAAGGAGGATTTATGGCAAGGGTGACTCTATCCGTTATCAAGGCTGATGTAGGGGGATGGGTTGGGCACTCGTCGTCTCATCCGGACATACTGAAGCTGGCAAAGAAGGACCTCGCAAAGGCAAAAAGTTCAGGTCTCCTTATAGACTTCTGTGTTCTACGCTGCGGGGATGATTTGGAGTTAATAATGACGCACGCGAAGGGAGAAAATCACCCCGACATCCACGGTCTCGCATGGGATACATTTATAGATGCGACAGAGCTTGCAAAGAAGATGAAGCTGTATGGAGCGGGACAGGACATTCTCTCGGATGCATTCTCTGGTAATGTAAAGGGAATGGGACCCGGAGTTGCGGAGATGGAATTTGAGGAGAGGAAATCTGAACCCGTAATAGTTTTTATGGCTGATAAGACATCACCCGGTGCATGGAACCTTGCACTCTACAAGATGTTTGCGGACCCATTTAATACTGTGGGGCTCGTTATAGACCCATCGATGCACGGTGGCTTCAAATTTGAGATACTGGATGTGATAAAGCAAGAAAATATAATCTTCAATACCCCCGAGGAGATATATGATATGCTCATATTCATAGGCGCAAGGGAGAGATACCTTACGAGGAGGGTACGGAGAAAGAGTGACAACGAGATTGCTGCCGTCTCCTCAACCCAGAAACTCGCACTCATCGCCGGCAAGTATGTTGGCAAGGATGACCCCGTTTTGATAGTTAGGGCACAGAGCGGATTTCCCGCCGTCGGAGAGGTCTTAGAGGGCTTTGCCTTTCCCTATCTCGTTGCTGGATGGATGAGGGGTTCACATAACGGCCCATTTATGCCCGTGTCCTTTGAGGATGCAAATCCGACGAGATTTGATGGACCTCCAAGAGTGATAGCCGCGGGCTTCCAGATTACAGATGGGCACCTTATCGGTCCGAGGGATATGTTCGATGACCCATCGTTTGACTATACGAGAAAAATGGCAGAAGAAATCACGGATTACATGCGAAGACACGGTCCATTTGAACCACACAGGCTTCCCCTTGAGGATATGGAGTACACAACCCTTCCCCTGGTGAGAAAGAAACTCGAGGGAAGGTTTAAGAAAGAAAAATAATCAAAAACTGGAGAAGAGATGCTGAAGAAGACGCCATTCTACGAGAAGCACATAGAGATGGGAGGAAGGATGGTCGAGTTCGCTGGATTCTGTATGCCCATCCAGTACAAGGGAGTGGTAAAAGAGGTATTGTCAGTGAGAGAGTGCTTTGGGCTATTTGATGTCTCACATATGGGAGAGATAAAGCTTGCCGGTAAAGACGCGGAAAATTTTGTTTCTTACATCACCATAAACAACCCCAAAGCGCTGGAAGAGTTTCAGGTACAGTATTCTGCGATGTGCTATAAAGACGGCGGTATAGTCGATGACCTTCTTGTCTATAAGTTTCCGGACCATTTCCTCCTCGTGGTGAATGCCGCAAACACCGAGAAGGACTACGAGTGGATAGTAGAAAATGCAAAATGTAAAATGCAAAATGTAAAATGGGATGTGGTGGTGGAGAACATAAGTGAGAAAATTGCCCAACTTGCAATTCAGGGTCCTAAGGCAGAGGAAGTCTTGAAGCCGATGTTTGATATTGATATATCCCGTGTTGCCTACTATCACTCGGCGATGGCGAAGTTCTCGGGTATAGATGTATTACTCTCAAGGACGGGATACACGGGTGAAGACGGGTTTGAGCTCTATTTTGATGCAAAACACGCCCTTAATGTATGGGATGCGTTGTTCAAGGAGGTCCCCGAACTCGAGTCCTGTGGCCTCGCCGCGAGAGATATACTGCGTTTTGAGGCAAGGTACTGCCTTTATGGAAACGACATAGACGGGACAACAAACCCCATAGAGGCGGGACTATCCTGGATTACAAAGCTGGATAAGGAAACCTTTATAGGAAAAGAAGCGATATTGAAGGCAAAAGAAAATATAAAAAGGAGACTCACCAGTTTTGTGATGGAGAGGGGAATACCGCGAAAGGGTTATGAGATATACAAGGACAGTAACAGGGTGGGGACTGTGACGAGTGGCGGCTACTCGCCCACACTGAAGAAGGGAATAGGACTCGGTTACATAGATGTGCCGCACCACAAATCGGGTGGGACCGTTGACATCGTGATAAAAGATAGACTCGAGCCGGCAACCATCATAAAGGGAGCCTTTTATAAAAGGGGTCGAGGCGAATAAATGTCAAATTACCAATTTCCA
>DFBT01000060.1:544-2127 GCA_002366725.1 Caldifarciminota bacterium UBA3073 | reverse complement strand
ATATATAAAGAATAGAAGAAAAAGTGACAGTCTCTGGGCTTTGATTAGGTTTTGTAAATTTAGTATTTGGAATTTTGTTGAAAAATTGGAAATTAAGATTTTGAAGTTCTATCGGGGGGTCTTATGGCGGAGGTCAGAGACGAATTAAAATATACCGAGAGCGATGAGTGGGTGAGGATAGAGGGAGATATTGCCGTGATAGGAATCACTGATTATGCCCAGGAGCAGCTTTCGGACATCGTCGCAGTGGAGTGCAAAGAGGTCGGTGATAGGGTGAAGAAGGGGGAGTCCGTCGCAACCGTGGAGGCGGTTAAGGCGGCATCCGATATATACGCCCCGCTCTCGGGAGAGATAATTGAGACAAACGAAAATGCAGTTTCATCTCCAGAACTTCTCAACCAGAGTCCATATAACGAAGGATGGATACTAAAATTGCGTATCGAAAACAAGAACGAACTCTCTTCACTTATGGACGCGGAAGGGTACAAAAAGAAACACGAATCATAAAAATATTAAAAATAAAAAAGCAAATATTAAACTTTTAAAAATAACTACTAAGACACCAAGATTTTATATTTATTTCTCTCTCCGTGTACTTCGTGCCTTGGTGTCTCCGTGGTTGGGCTTTTGATTTTTGATTCGTCCATACGGATCCTGTGGATCATTTTACAATTTAATACCTGCCTGCCGGCAGGCAGGTTTGATTTAATTATGGTGTCGTATATACCACATTCAGACTCTGAGATAAGAGAGATGCTCGAGGCCATAGGGGTTAAGTCTTTAGATGATTTATTCTCCGACATCCCCGATTCTTATAGACTAAAAGAAGAACTATCGCTTCCAAAAGCACTTTCTGAAATGGAGGTAGAGAGACTGGCAAGGAATATTGCAGACAAGAATACCCCCACTTCGACCCACATATCATTCCTCGGGGGTGGTTTATACGACCACTACATACCGGCGCTTGTAGATGTAATAGCGTCCCGTCCCGAGTTTTACACCGCATATACACCCTACCAGGCGGAGGTATCACAGGGTACACTTCAAACATTGTATGAATATCAATCGCTCGTATGCGAACTTACGAAGATGGATGTGTCAAATGCATCTATGTACGATGGTGCAACCGCCCTCGCAGAGGCAGCGCTTATGGCGATAGCCATAAATGGAAAAACAAAAGTGCTCGTATCGGGTTGTCTGCATCCTCACTATACCGATGTGATAAAAACTTATGTGGGGGAAGGGAGGGTGGAACAAATTCCAGAGAAAGACGGAAAAACATCCACAGCTGCGCTTGGAAATATGATGGATGAGAATGTCTCCTGTGTCGTAGTCCAGCACCCGAACTTCTTCGGAGTTTTAGAGGATGTAGAAGAGGTGGGAGAGATGGCACACCGAAACGGTGCACTATATATAGCAAGTCCTCTGCCCATTTCCCTCGGTGTCCTTGAACCGCCAGGCGAATACGGCGTGGACATAGCGGCATGTGAGGGACAGACACTCGGGATTCCCCAACAGTTCGGGGGACCCTGCCTCGGTATATTTGCCACAAAGAGGGAGTATGTGAGAAAGATGCCGGGCAG
>DFBT01000060.1:0-527 GCA_002366725.1 Caldifarciminota bacterium UBA3073 | reverse complement strand
CTCCAGACGAGAGAACAACACATAAGGCGGGAGAAGGCAACCTCCAATATATGCACCAACGAGTCTCTATGTGCCATAAGGGCATGTGTGTATATGGCTCTCATGGGTAAAGAGGGTATGAGAAGGGTGGGAGAGTTGGGTGTGCGGGGTGCTCATATACTCGCCGAGAAGATCGAGAATATACCGGGTTTTGATATAAAATACAGACCTTTCCTCAATGAATTCGTCGTTTTGACCCCCGTAAATGCCGAGCTTATCATAGAAAAACTCGCGTCGAAGGGGATATTTGCGGGCATACCTCTTAAGAGATTCTATAAAGAGAGAGACAACGAACTCCTCGTCGCAGTTACAGAGAAAAGGACAGATGAGGATATTAACTACTTTGTAGAGTCATCAGAGGCGGTGGCAAAAGGAGCATTTCCCCGGTTCTGATACGGGGTAATGAAATTGTAGATTGCAAATTGGTCATGGAAACCATCACCCAGTAATATTTGATATTTAATATTTGGCGATTATAAAACATTTGA
>DFBT01000029.1:37086-46185 GCA_002366725.1 Caldifarciminota bacterium UBA3073 | reverse complement strand
AGGCAGGGCAGTCAGGAATCAAAATTCAAAAATTCTCTGAGCCCTCTGCGTACTCTGCGGTTTAATAGATGGGATAAAAAGATTGGTTCTATCTTTACGGTTCCGTATCCATTCCATACAGATCCTTTGGAACGGGTCTTGAGATAAAGTAAATTTTTCAAATAAGAAAATAGTCTTTTAAGAGTCTCGTACAAGTCCCTGTTGAATAAGTTCTTTTAAAATAAAAAAAGTCTCGACCAGGTCTCTGTCCATATGGATCTTGAGATAAGAGGTCATTCACCCCGTTAGATAGTAAACATCTAACGGGGCAGGGAGGGGAGGGATGAAAATCTCCTGCGATTCTTTATTATTCTTTAATCCTCTGTGTTCCCTGCCTACCGGCAGGCAGGTCTGTGGTTATGTTTTTGACAATACCGGGTGGGAAGAAAGGAGGGACTATGCAGAGAAATGTGAGAGTTGTATTCGGTACAATCCTCGTTATGTTATCCACCGTATACGGTCAGATAACCATAACATCGGATAATATACCCCATCAGGTCGGGACCTATACCGTATACGATGAAGCCAACAGTGTCGATGTGGATCTGGGTACCCCCGGGGGAGGAAGGACCTGGAATTTTTCATCCCAGGTAACCGAGGAATCCTACGATTCTTGGATCGTCGACAAGGCAGAGACCCCATTTGCAGACTCTTTCCCCACTGCGAATCTCGTCAGTAAACAGGTTGAAACCTATAAGGACAGTGCAATAGGCTATATATACTCCAGACTCACAACTAATGCGATGACCTCACTTGGAATGGGCACCGTCGCCCCCGGATCGACTATGACAATGGTTTATGATGAACCCATGGTCTGGCCCCTTCCCATTGGTTATCAAAACAGCTGGTATATGCATTCAGTCTTTCGCCAGGCGATAGAGCTGATGGAAATTGTGATGGAGATGAGAATACACAACCTGGTTGATGCATGGGGGACGGTCAACATTCCGTATGGTTCGTTCGACTGTCTGAGAATACAGCAGTACGATACCATGATAACCACGGTCTATGTTATGGGAACACCGGTGACCAGTGATACCACGGGTTGGCTCTCTTATCCGTTTTTTGCGGAGAACTACGGACAGATTGTGTCTATCAAAAGTTATCCAGGGGAGACCAACCCCAACTTTACCACCGCCGATATGTTTACACGACTCTCTTACTTTACGACCGGCATCTCAGAGGACGAACTATTAACACAAAATTTTGAACTGCGGAATTACCCCAATCCCTTTACCACGACAACAGAAATAAATTACACCCTTGCTCGAGATGCATATGTAAAATTGGATGTATTCAACTTGGTAGGCGAGAAGATAACAACGCTTGTAGACGGATGGCAGACAAAGAGTGCGAAGACCGTGAGATGGGATGCCTCCGACCTACCTGGAGGAATATATCTTTATCGGATAGAGACCGGGGAGGTGTCCAGAACGAGTAAGATGATATTACTTCGTTAAAGCAAACACGGCTTGAAATTTCAATTTATCTATCACAAAGGGCCACCGCGTATAAAATGGGGTGGCCCTTTTTTTTATAAGTTTAGACTCTATGTTGATACAAAAATACTCTTCTGTGGGGGAGATTTATAAAAAATTCCTTTGGGTAAATGGAAGAAATGTAAAAAGATGTTCCAGAAATAATGATGTGTGTCATTGCGAGCCTCGATTTCTTCGAGGCGAAGCAATCTCATGCTTAATATTATCGTTGTTCTTCGTTACACGGTACTTCCTTGTATAGAGATTGCTTCGGGACTTCGTCCCTCGCAATGACTGGGATCAATATAGTGTAAGCAACTTCACTGGTGTTGAATCTTTTATAATTAATTTAATGAGGTTGCTGTGTTATTCGCTTGACATATTAATGGGCAACACAACCCTTACTTTAGTTAATCTCTCGAGAAGTGAGCCCCTCCTGCTACCCCTCCCGAGGGAGAGGTCTGATACCACTGTCTTTCCGATATAGAGAAAATCCTCGGTGAACCACCTTCTCTTCTTCATACCCCAAATATTTTGCAGGCAATAGTGCCGCCCCGCATATTCTCCGAGATAGAACATTATATGTCCGGGCCAACCAAGTATTGTAATTCCGGGGACAGCCCGATACAGTGCCCTCGTTCTCTCCTTGGTTTTTGTATTTTTACCGAAAGACGTCAATCGTAGTCCCGCTCCCAGTTGTTCCCGCGAGTTTCGCGGCAGGTTTATACCAAAACAGGAAAATATCCTGAGGATCGTGCCCGAGCAGTCGTCCGCGTTCCAGGTCCCTCCACGACCATAGGGGAAGGATAGCAACCTGAATGCCTGATTGATTATATTCCTTTGAGTATAGGGTAAATAGCCGAGGTGTACATCCGCATTGTTCAAGAGGAAGGCTTCCCGAAAGCCGAGTTTACCGTCGATACCTTTAATGGGCATAATGACGGAGATAGTCTCCCCGGAGTGAATTTCTCCGAGTTTCACCCGTGTGCCCATGGGCAACCACATAAGAAACTCTTCGAGGTCCCTGTCACCGTAAAGTGCAATCTCCTGCGCTGTTACGACAACAAAGGGTGTATCCAGGAAGGAAGCTACCGTATCCCTCATACACCTCGCAATATCTTCCGCGGCAACCCAGCCCTCCGCTATACTGCATTTTACATAGAGCCAGTCCTTTTCACGGCTCCTGTGCAGAATGAGTACCGGTTCGAACGGTCTTACGGATGTAACCTGAAATTTGTCGAACTCACAGGACCTCGAACTTACCGCCACCTCATTTGTCGGCAGTGCCCTTAAGTGGAGCCCCTTCAGCGTTATTCCGTATGACGGGGATATCGTATCGGCTATATTCCCGAGGTCCATCTTCTCTTCAATCTCCCGCCAGAAACTTTGAGAAAGGGGTAAACCCGTGTGTGAAACCCTGTTTTTGGATTTAATCCTTCTCAACTGTTTATAAAGGGCATCTTTTAAATCGCCTCCATAAATAATCGTATCCTTTTCCAATACATCAAAATAGGTTCCCCTCTCTGCGGTCTCCCGATTTAGTGCCCTTATGCCCCGACCGCTCAGAAGAACGCTATCGGGGTGGGGCAATTTCTCTATCCAAAATTCGGGGGTCTCTAAAACCGATGTAACACCTGGAAGGGGTGAGGTGTAATATATGAACCGAGGAGCACAACCGGAAAGGAAAAGAAGAAGTAGATATGGAGATAATCGACGCATAGCTACCAACGAAAGAACAGAATTATAATCCTCAAGACGATGTTCGTATAAAAAGCGGCGATCACATCGTCTATCATAATCCCCCAGCCACCGGGAAGAACCTGTGATCTCCTTATGGGGAACGGCTTTACGATGTCGAAGAAACGAAAAAGAAGAAAGCCAATTATGCCGATCTTCCAATTCCAGGACAGAAGGAAGAGAGACAGGAACATCCCACATACCTCATCTATCACTATCCTCCTCGCGTCTTTTCCCCACAGCTCCTCCAGCTTACCTGACAGATAAACACCGTAAAAGAACAAAAGGATGATGATGAGCGATTGCAGCCATACGAGCTTCGGAATGAGGAAGAAGATAAGGAGCGCGAGCCCGCTGCCCCAAGTTGCTGGGGCGAGGGGAAGATACCCCGTGAAAAAACCCGTCCCGAGCGTTATCTCAAACCATTTTTTAACCATTAAAAACTGTGGAGTTCAGGATGAAATTATAAAAAGGGATGTTATCTTTTGTATTTCAGAAAAGTTCTCTTATATTCTCTTTCCTGCCTACCGGTCCCTACGGACCCGTATGGGCAGGCAGGCAATCCCTGTCAAGAAAAAATTGGACGCAGATGGGCGCAGATTACCCATGATTTTTTTAATTGCGGTTTTCAGGAGTAATGTCATTGCGAGGGATGTCATTGCGAGGGATGTCATTGCGAGGCGAAGCCGAAGCAACCCCCGAAGCAACCCCCGAAGCAATCTCCAGCTGACATATACTCGATACTATGACTTGTTGTATAGTTTCCTATGCAATCAAGAAAAAACCAGTTTTATAAATCTCCGCTTGCCAACTTTCAATACGCCACCCCTGTCGACCTCATAGTTGACATCGCTAATAACCTCACCATCTATTTTGACTGCACCCTGTGTTATGAGTTTTCTCGCCTCACCTCCGGTCGAGGCAAATCCCACATCCTGGAGAAGTCGCACAATCCACATCTTTCCCTCGAGTGTATAACTGCCAATATCCTCCGGAATACCCCTCTCCCTGAAAACCCTCTCAAACTTCCCCTCTGCCCCAATCGCCGCCTTCTCTGAGTGATACATCCTCACTATCTCCCTTGCGAGCTCTGCCTTTATATCCCTCGGATTGACCCCGGATGCAAGTCTTTCTTCTATTTTCTCGATCTTCTCAGGCGATAGGTCTGTGCATAGTTCATAGTATTTCATTACAATGGCATCGGGGATGGACATAATCTTGCCGAATATCTCATCCGGCGGGTCTTTTATTGAAATGTAGTTTTTGTATGATTTGCTCATTTTTCTTACACCGTCGAGTCCCTCAAGCAGGGGCATTGTTATACATACCTGTGGAGTCTTTCCAAACTCTCTCTGGAGCTCCCTTCCCATAAGAAAGTTAAATGTCTGGTCGGTGCCGCCGAGTTCTATATCGGCATCTATAAAGACAGAATCATACGCCTGAAAAACGGGGTATAACAATTCATGAAGTGATATGGGATTATTCTCTCTCAGCCTCTTTTCGAAATCGTCCCTCTCTATGATCCTCGCGAGTGTTACCTTCTGTGTGAGTTTGATAACATCGGTAGATGATAACGGCTCACACCACTCGGAGTTATATCTGAACTCCGTCCTCTCCGGCAATAGAATCTCAAATATATCTTCTCTGTATCTTGCCATATTATTCTTTATCTCCTCATCCGTGAGAACGGGTCTCGTCTTGGATACTCCCGATGGGTCGCCGATCTTTGCGGTGAAGTTGCCCACAATTAAAACCCCTGTATGACCCAAATCCTGGAGTTGACGAAGCTTCCGTAGTGGAACAGCCAGCCCAAGATGGATCTCAGGTGCCGTGGGATCGATCCCAAATTTGACCCTCAATGGTCGTTTCTCTTTAAGCTTCTCCTTTAACTCTTCCTCTGTTATTACATCGGCGGTTCCCCTCTTTATTAATTCAAAATCATCCATACCCATCTCCTTATTTTAAATTTTTTGGACGCAGATAACCGCACCTGCCTACCGTCAGGCAGGGATTATCAAGATTCTTTATATTTCTTTTTCTGCGATTATCACCTGTCTGCCGATAGGTAGAAACGCCTTCCTTTTAATCTCCGGTTCAGGCCCAAAAGTAAGAAAAACTTTGGACGCAGATAAACGCAGATCAACACAGATAATTCAAAAATATGAATTAAAAACCGAGAAAATTGGATTGTTGGAGTAATCGTCTCTTTCCTGTCCAATAAAAAGTGCCAAAATTCTTATCCACAGGATCCGTATGGATTGCTTTAATTTCCACATACTTAAACTCTTTATCCTGTATATCTGCGTTCATCTGCGTCCAATATCTATCCTCAGAGCATTTTCATATGCCTTTTCCAAAAAACCATAGCCTAATTTGTTATAAACCCTGTAGAAAATCTCCCTGCCTGACGGCAGGCAGGTATGATTTTCGCAGTTAATTCTTTATACTTAAATTCCTTATCTTGGTTATCTGCGTCCATCTGCGTCCTAATTCTGGGTTAATTTTTGATATTAAGCTGTGGTAGTATATTCTCCACAAAATACTCAAGTCTCTTTATGCACTCATCCCTTCCGAGTATCTCCATAATCTCAAAGAGTCCCGGACCACCTGTTTTCCCAGTGAGTGCGAATCTTATCGGGTGTATTATGAGGGCTGCCTTTATACCCATACCCTCTGCAACGCCCCTTACGCAGTTTTCGGCCATATCTCTGTCGAACTTCTTTAGCTCTTTAAACGCATTTATCACCTTTTCAATCCTTTCCTTTCTTGTCTCTGCCCTGCCCTTTTTCACATATTTCGTGAAACTTTCGATATCATATTGTTCAGGCGGTATAAAAAAATACGAACCGAGTTCCCAGAATTGGGAAAGAAGTGTCATCCTCTCCTTCAACAAAGCTATCACACGGAGGATATACTCATCTCCCTTTTCCTCTATCCCGGGCTTGTTCTCTATAAATGGCGACAGCCTGCGAAGAAGTTCACCATCGCTCATCTTCTTGATATACTCCCCGTTCATCCACTCAAGTTTCTTCGTATCAAATACAGCTCCCCTCTTTCCCACCCTCTCGAGCGAAAAGAGTCCTATTATCTCATCGAGAGACATTATCTCCCTGTCGCCACCGGGAGACCATCCCAGAAGGGCAAGAAAATTCACAAACGCCTCCGGCAGAAATCCTCTGTCTCTGTATTCGAGCACGGACACCGCACCGTGTCTCTTCGAGAGCTTTGACCTGTCGGGACCGAGTATCAGGGGAAGATGGACAAATTCGGGGGGCATCCATCCGAACGCCTCATACAAGAGAATCTGTTTGTGCGTATTTGGTATGTGGTCCTCTCCCCTTATTACATGTGTAATACCCATAAGATGGTCATCGAGTACGCAGGCAAAGTTGTAGGTCGCCATACCGTCTGATTTTATGATGACGAAGTCCTCTATATCCTCTTTACTTCTCTCTATCTTTCCATGTAAGAAATCCTCAAAGGAGCTCGCCCTCTCAACCCTGAACCTGAGTGCACTCGCTCTCTCCCTTTCAAACTGTTTTTTCTCTTCCCGGGTAAGATGGAGACATCTCCTATCGTATTTCCATCCCTTCTTTTTCTTCTTCTTCTCTGTGACCCTTTTCCTTTCTTCTATCTCCTCCTTTGTGCAATAGCAGGGGTAGACCAAGCCCGCTTGAAGTAGCTTGTCCGCGTATTCCACATATATATCCCGCCTCTCTGACTGAAAATAGGGACCCTCATCCCAGTGAAGTCCCATCCATTTGAGCGATTCAATGATGACATTTACCATCTCATCACTTGAACGCTCTATATCCGTATCCTCTATTCGCAGGATAAACTTTCCCCCTCCGTTCCTCGCGAAGAGAAAGTTATAGAGGGCGGTTCTCGCGGTTCCCACATGCAGGAATCCGGTCGGTGAAGGTGCAATTCTGACTTTAACCATTTTTTTTTCTTTTGAGGTTATAAATTAAAAACAGGGATTGTCTACAGGTCACAGACTCGTTCACAGAATCCCGTGGATATGAGATCCGTATGGACAAGAGTAAAAGATAAACAGCTTGAGTTTTTAAAAGGGAACCTCAATTTCTTATCTACCTGTCGGTAGTCAGGCCTGTCTACTAAATAATAATCCGTGTTCACCCCGTTAAATAGAAGCGTTTACCGAAGAGATCCGGCATTTATTGTCAAGATCATTATTTAACGGGGTTAATCTGCGTGTATCCCTGCCTACCGGTCCCTACGGATCCGTTGCACAGCATCCGAATGGAATGGACAGGCAGGTGCGTCCAAATTCTTTTGACACTACATTGCGATGTGGCGAAAGCGAGATTCAAACTCTTCGGGTGTGAGATTGCCCGCTCGAGCAAGTCGTTCCATATTCTCCCCGTCATCAAAATCTTCCTTTTTCAATCTTATCATGTAGGCTTTTGCCACCTCGTAAGATTCGGAATTGATATCGACAAGCCGAACCCTGGTTCTTCCGGTTTTGGGGTCGATGGTCTCGGAAAAAGGGATAGGCGCGAGCTTACCCGAACGATAGGCAATAATTGCATTTGAACCTCCGCCGAGTAGGAACTTAACTGCACCATAACCCAGGTTTCTTGTATATTCAACATCAAAGGGAATGGGCGCGGCTGAACGAACTTCGTACCCTACATTGGTTTTTACGATGGTCATATCGATCCCTCTCTCCAGAAGTCTTTTCTTAACCTCATTTCTCAGAAATTTTCCGAGATTGATTTCCGAAAGCCGAATATGCCCGTGTTCGTCTTTTTTCAATTTTGCAAGCTTCTCCAGTTCGTCTTTGCCAATTTTTGCTGCCAACCCTTCAGCCATCACCGCCACGCCATCATTCCTACCCATGGCTCTTCTTTTAATAATCGCACCCTCAAGGATGTCGGCAATGGTTGAAAGATGAATATGATCGGACTTGGGAAATTCTTCGGGAATAATTGCCAGAGTTGCACCGGCAGCCTTTCCGATTCCAAGGGCTAAGTGACCCGCCTCACGCCCCATCGTCGTCACAAAGTACCAGCGAGTGATCGTCTTTGCATCCTCCATGAGATTCTCTACAATTTTAGTGCCGACATGACGGGCAGTTTCAAAACCGAATGTCGGCATATTATCCGGAAGTGGCAAATCGTTGTCAATAGTCTTAGGCACATGAGCCACCTGTATTTTTTTCCCCACTGCCTTCGCAACTTCACTTGCCGTGAATGCCGTATCGTCCCCCCCTATCGTCACCAGATATCCTACATCCAGTTTTTTAAGAATCTCCACCACATTTGCCATCTTCTGGGAATCTCCGCTCGGATTTTCCCGGGAGGTTCCTATAATTGATCCACCACTCGTGTGAATCCTGGAGACATCGGAAACCGCGAGGGGCAAAATCCTATCGCTGATTCCACGCGACAGCCATTTGAACCCGTCAGTTATACCAATTACCTTTTTTCCAAGGTTAATCGCCTTGATGGTAACCGAGCTGATGACCCCATTAATACCGGGAGCCGGCCCGCCACCAACCACAATAGCCAAAGTTTCTCTTTGCATATTTTCAATCTCCTTTCTTGATATTCTTATCTACCTGTTGGAAGACAGGCAAAAGTACAAACAAATATTTATAACAGCCAAAATTTCTTATTTTTTCCTTACGGGATTCGTGCTCGGGCTTTTAACTTTCGCTATTCTTTTTTCAACAGGGACTTCGACGAGACCTGCACGAGAATTTAATTAATACATACCTGCCTGCCGGTAGGTGACAGAAAATTTTTTGGTTGGCATCCCTTCCCGCCTGCAGGAGCCTTCACTTAGTCTGTAGTCTGCTTGCCCCGTAGAAGCGTAGCTA
>DFBT01000029.1:30615-36978 GCA_002366725.1 Caldifarciminota bacterium UBA3073 | reverse complement strand
GCTATTCAATGGGGCTTGCCCCGTTGCTCCGAAGGAGCTTTACGGGGTGGTCTGTAGTCTTGTGTCTGAATAAAAGGTTCCGATAATTATATCATAAAAATGCCCATTAGTCAAGTTTTTTTCTGGGAAGGTTCTGGAAAAGTGTTCTACGCGGAAATTTCTTCAGAGAATGCTCCTCTTGAGGGAGTTACTTCGTAAAATTGGGGAATTAAACTCGTCTTATTTTGATATACCCGAAGGACTTTCTCCTTCAGTGGTTTCAGGCTGCTTTCTTTTAGAAAAAAGATAACGCAACCCCCAAAGCCGGCACCCGTTAACCTCGCTCCGAGGACTCCTTCTACCTCCCTTCCAGTTTCAACCAGAAGGTCAAGTTCCCCTGAACTCACTTCATAAAGCTCACTTAAGCTCCGATGCGATTGGTTCATAAGGTCCCCAAACGCTTCCATGTTTCCATATTCAAGTTCTTCTACAGCCTTTTTCACTCTCTCATTTTCATAGACTACATGCTCTGCTCTCTTTTTAAGTACTTCTGGGAGATACGAACCAAACTTTTTTATGTCTTCTGCCGTTATATCCCTCAGCGACTCAATATGTGGCAGGTATTTCTTCATAGCCTCTACCGCTTCTCTACATTCTCTTCTCCTCTCATTATAGGCAGAGACTGCGAGTTCCCTCTTCACCATTGAATTACAGACGAGAAATGCACATCCTGGGAGAGATACCCGAACATAACGATAATCCAGAGTCCTGCAATCTATAAAGAGTGCAAATTTCTCTTTTGAAAGAAGGGAAGCAAACTGGTCCATAATTCCGCATTCAACGCCGACGAACTCGTTTTCGGTCTTTCTGGCAAGTTTTATAATATCTAAAGGCTCTATATCGATCCCGTATAATTCCTTAAAGGAGAGAAGGGTGGCAATTTCCACAGATGCAGACGACGAGAGACCCGCACCCTCCGGCACCTCACCACATATCACCACATCCATACCTCCTATTTCATATCCCTTATCCATAAGAACCTTCGCGATTCCCCTCTGGTAGTTACTCCATCTATGCAGTTCTGTGTGTTCAACGGAGTCGAGGTTAAATTCGTCTCCCTCTCTATATTTCAAATCGTAAAGCCTTACATTCCTATCCTCTCTCCCAGAGACAAGCATATTTGTATACCTGTCGATGGCTATGGGTAGCACGAAGCCATCATTGTAGTCTGTGTGCTCACCGATGAGATTTACCCTCCCGGGCGCCTTTGCAATAACGGAAGGATATCTATTATAGATTTCTGAAAAAACCTTTATGAGATCACTTTCTCTCATTCTCTCATTCTCTTCTCTCTTCTCTCTTCATTTTTCTCTCTTCACTCTTCACTCTTCACTCCTCTCCCTTCGCTCTTCTCATCTCCTCTGCCTTCTCCTCGGGGGATGTATCATTTATGAAAGTACCCGCACCCGTTTCACAGGATGCCCTGAATTTCAACTTGTCCTTCGCACGGTACGGCGGGTAGAATTCGATATGAAAGTGATAGTAAGAATAATCTTTATCATCCACGGGCGCCTGATGGAACACCATCATATAGGGAAAAGAAAACCCAAAGAGGTTATCGTACTTCTTTGTTATCACCTTCAATATATGGGCGAGGTCCTTTTCTTCTCCTTTTGTGAACTGAAGAAGAGTTTGAATATGTCTCTTTGAGTAGATATGAACTTCATACGGATATTTGGCGTAAAATGGAATAAAGGATATAAAAGAGGAATTTTCTATAATGAGTCTTTTTCCATCCCTCTTCTCATCTTCCACAATCTCGCAGAAGAGGCATTTCTTTTTCGTTTTCCAGTAACGCCTTGAAGATGTGAGTTCCCTTCTCGGTCTCGGGGGTATAAATGGAAATGCGTATATCTGTCCATGCGGATGTGGCATTGTAACCCCTATTACCTCTCCCTTATTCTCGAATATAAATACATATTTAATCTCTTTCATTCTGGCAAGTTCTTTAAATCTCTTCTTCCACAGTTTCACTATCTTCTCAATCTGGGTTATTGCCAGGTCTGCGAAGGTGAGGTCGTGCTTTGGTGAGTAAAGAACCACATCGCACACACCAAGAGCCTTCCTAACCTCTCTCATCTTTCCAACCTCGGCGGTAATCTCTGGCGGAGGGATAGAGAGAGAAGGAAAGTCGTTTGGGTAGATAAGCACATCGTACGAATCCGGGACCCTCCCAGAACCCGGGCAGAATGGGCATACATCCTCGGGGAGCAGGGGTCTCTCCTGCCTCGATGTTGCAACTATAACCCACTCCCTTAAAACTGGGTCGAATCGAAGTTCTGACATATTACAGTTTTTTTAGGACGCAGATTAACAAGATTTTTTATATTTTTTAAAAAAATTGTAAAAATAGTTAAATTCTTTATCCTGTTCACCCCGTTAAATAATTTAAAACAAATACCAAGGTGTTGCTATAAGGCGACTCTATTTAACGGGGTAAATCTGCGTTCATCTGCGTCCAAAATTTTATGGTAATGATTCTATTACCCGTATTAAGTCGTCGGGACCAAAGGGTTTCTCCGTTGCCTTTTCAATCTTCTCGGTCCAGGGGAATAGACATCCATCGGCATACAGGTTTTCCGTGATGTAATTTAAGACATCGGGAGACCCCAGGAGCCCACCAAATTTTCTTCTCAAAAAGGCATATACCTGTTCCTTTATCATTGGAGAAAGGAGATAGTTCTGTGCGTACATTGGGTATGTAAGTATAAAGTAGTTGGAAGCCCAGCGTTTTCCCGCCGAGTCAATGAGTAAATATTCCCTCATCAATCTGTTCCAGACCTCATCCAGGTCAGAATCGGGATTTTTATACGCCTCGATCTCAAAATTCGACCACACCATTATGGACCTTATGCCGTATATTAAATCAAAAATCCGTGCTTTCATGAACCTGTCTATTTCGGGATGTGGGATACCCGTAAAGGATTCAAGCCATTCGGGAAGGGAAGGCAGACCTCCCCAGACATCCGCCATACCCTCTGAGAACGGCCCCTCACTTCCCTTAAGGATGAACGAATCCTGTCTGATAGAGGCTCCCTGTAAGGCGTGTCCGAATTCGTGGAAGATGGTGCCATACCATCGGTGCCCATCCCTTGGATTCAGCAGTATCCGCATATCATCTGGAATTCTGATACCGAAACAGAGACCGCCGTAGGGGATATCAACAAATCTGATATTTATGTTCAGCGCGTCGAAGTCCTTGCCAAAACTCTCTACAGTTTTCTTAAGAGATGGAATTAAATTATCTCTTGGGAAGTATTTGTCTGGCAGAGAGACCGTTTTCTGCAATATATAGGGAATATCCCAGGGCATGAGCTCTTTCACTCCCAGTTCTTCCCTCGCAAATTCAATAAAATCACTGTAATATTTCTCGGTTTCCTCTTTCGTCTTTTTGAAAATGGAAAGGAGTCGAGTAAGAGGGATTCCCAGGAGATTAAGGATACATTCGGGGTAATTTTCGAATCCCAATTTTCTTGTCCACGGGATTCTTCGAACAAGTTCATTTCTTCTCAAAAACAGCCGTATTCCCTCATCTTTAAATAATTCACCCAGGGGATTGTCAGAAAGATACGCCTCTCTTCTCATATCTCTGTCTTCATCCTTGCGCATCAGTTCCCTCACCTCGGTTCTTCCCATCTCTTTCCCAGCCACCTTCGGTCTGAACTTCATCAATATTTCTTCGATACCATTTCTTCTCCCATACACATCCTTATCGAGGTCGATGTAAGCCCTCGAGAGCAATCTTGAGAGTACCTCTCCCCTTCTCTTCTCCACGGGGTCGGGGGACGACTCCGCTATTTTTTGACTGTACTCAAGAAGTCCCGGCTCGAGCAATCTCTCTCTCCTTTCTTCATCGAATCTATTCATATCCCAGTCCTTTATGCCGACATACTTCTCGTAACAGGCGAGTCCTGCCTTCTCGCTGTGGCCTTCCAACCATCTGTCAATGACATCAATTTTTTTCATCCTAAACCCCCCCGATTCTCAGCCATTCTCTCAACAGGAATTGAATCCTATCGATAAAGACAGCAAATCTTGTCATCACGGTATTGCCAAAAAATGCCCCAAAGGAAATCATCAAGAGAATCCTTCCGAGTTCGGACACCTTTTTAATGGGGCGAAACTTAAACCTAAAGGAGAAAAAGAAATAAGAGAGAACACACAATATTGTGACAACAAAAAAGACATTGCTAAATGAATTTAGGGGTTTGAAGGAAGATGTAATCTGTGGCATCATCACAACAAACACACCCTTGAAGGTCATACCTGCACCCGCACCTATTGTGAAGCCTATTACAATTCTTGAGAGCCAGTGGTATCGTTTCGAATACTGAAAATACCAGAGAAGACCCGCAAACAGGGCAAATATCCACAGCCATCCAAATGGCGTTACTCCCTGAAATCCGGCGATCATTGGGTCCCACCACTTCGGTCTCAAAACATCTGTCCATGTCTTTGCAACGGTATACCCCACTGCAAGGCCAAGAAAGATGTGTTCAAAGAGACGATAGAATGGATTTTCCTTTATAAGAAAGGAAAATATTGCCAGGGTACATATGGCAGCTATCCAGACTCCAATTACTTCCACAATCAACCTTTTTTTGGACGCAGATTTACGCACCTGCCTACCGTCAGGCAGGGATTAACAAGATTTTTTATATTTCCTTTTTCTTTAAATTATAAAAATAGTTAAATTCTTTATCCTGATTATCTGCGTTTCTACCTGTCCATACGGATCCGTAGGGATCGGTAGACAGGCATCTGCGTCCTAATTCTTAAAAAACAATGCTTACTTATTTCCCCGTCTCTCCTCCCTCATCCCTTATCCCTCTTCTCTCTTCTTTCTTCTCCCGTCTCTCCGCCCAGAATCCTATATTTGCCAGGACTATCAACACGACAATGAGAAGATGGACCATAGATTGAGGGACGATGAGCTCGGTTCCAAGTTCCTCCGTTCCCAGGAGTCGTTCATACTCTGCCGCCCCTCTCACACCCACAAGTAATCCGCAGAGCTGCCCGGAATCGAGAAAGGGATACATAGCCGAAGAAACGATCGCAGAAGAGCAAAATGCCACATTGGTTCCGTATACCCCCTGCACAAATCTGAGCCAGTCCTCAGATGGCCAATAAGCAATTCCACAGACGAGAGAGATATCATGAATGTCCTCTATCCCCTGCATCATTGGGATGCTATCCAGAGGGGTTCCTTTTATATCCTTTTTTACTACCCCCTTTATATCCTTTGCCAGTGCCTGTATCATCGCCGCTTCGCCCGGAAGGTATCCGAGGTTACACCAGTCTATTCCGTACTTCTTCCCGTATTTCTTTGCCACCTTTTCTGCGATTTCCCTGCCAAATCCCGTCCCCTGAGGAATTCTCGACATTATGGCAAACTTGATACCCTTTCTCATGAGATGCACCATAACTGCCTCGGTCTGTGGCCAATTCTCTCCCCTGTTTCCCGCGTCCCAGGTACAATCGAGGAGAACGATTTTGTCCTCTGGACAGTGCTCGATTATGGTATAAACACCGTTCGTCTCGCGACTTATAAATATCGGAAGGCGAATCTTAACGATCAACGGTATAACTACCGCCAGAATAACCAGGAGATATATGACCCTCCTGTCGATCTTGCCAAGTTTAACGAGGAATTCTTTCATCTTAATTCCATACCCTTCTCCAGGGAGAGCCACAGACGCAATGCTACTGCAATCATCCCCATATATATGCCAAACATCACCGCTCTATAGGCTGCGGTATTCGCTATCCAGAGAAGCCACGCAGATACCCTCGGAAGTTGAATGCAAGATGGTAAAGTTCTTGTCATCCACAACCCAATGGGAACCTGCCCCAACATTATTATACAGGCGGAGACCACCATTACCGTCGCCTCAAAGGTTCTCACCCTCATCGCCCTGTATGCAGATGTAGCCATAAAGAGGGCAAGCAAAGAGAATATCGTGGCTCCGAGAGGCATATACATACGAGTGAAGAGAATCTCATAGAATTGCCTTACAAGAGATGTTGGGTGATAGGTATCCAAAAAGCACGTAACCATCATCGCCAACATTGCAATAAAGAAGGCTATACTATAAATCCAGCCCGGTTCCAGTTTTTTTACCTTTTTACCGTGCGTTATGGAGAGATTGATGAGACCCAATCCCACGGCAAACGCCCATAAGACCATAAGGATGTTGCCCATGGGAACGATAAAGGAAGAGAGATAGGTGGTATGACCTTTGATCTCTTGGGGCAGTACAAACTCCAGGAAGTAGTACAGTCCTCCCAAGAGTGTGATAATTTTTACTACCCTCTCTTTCATAT
>DFBT01000029.1:29109-30596 GCA_002366725.1 Caldifarciminota bacterium UBA3073 | reverse complement strand
TTTACAAAGAAAGCAACCTTACAAACCAGTCAAGGCCAAGGGTTGCAAATATGACCCCCGTAACCAGTAGTATAAATATGACAATCTTCCCTATATCCTGTCCCACCACGCTCCCTTTCAGAATGGGGTCATCGGATAGATATGCGGAGGCGGCGTACAATTCTTCTCCTATAAGTGTGTAGTCACAGGTCACGAGAAAAAAAGGAATCTGAAAATATGAATCTGTAGCGGCAATCTGGATCGTCCCCAAATTTCTACCCGTCTCGGCAATTAAAAGGGATTCGAATCCGTAAGCCCCGAAGAAGAAGTGTGCCCCCGTGTGTTCTCTTATCATGGTTCCAGCCACCGCAGAACCCCAGGTAGACTGGTTATCCGAGTAGAATCTAATATCCGTCGGGTCGAACAAATCCGGTCTCCCACCCAGTCCATACGCATCCCTCACATACTCTTCAACAACCGGGTAGATTTCGGGTCTGAATATGGGAACGATGGTGCGGATGCCGTAACCCGCTGCAAGCCTCACGACACGGGTTAGAACGGAGAGAGAGGCAAAGGTGGCTCCATCGAAACTGCCGAGCCCGATACTAAACAAAATGGGACTCCCAAGCTCCGTTGCCCTTCCCACTGCCTCATCTACCGCTTCAAGTCCGGGAAGACGACGCAGAAAGAGTTTGCGCCCTCTCTTGGCGAAAAATATCTTATAGAGTATTGCAAAACACACCCCGAATAAAAGTATCCTCACTGTCCAAGTCGCATGCTCCATAATAATATCAAATATTAAAAATTAAAAATTAAAATTATTGGCTTTAGGGAGCCTCATATCTGGAGTGCAGTGGCAAGCCACTGCAGGCATCACCAAGGTGATGCCTGCCTCCCGCAGGCAGGCACTCCAAATCACCTTGTAACTGAAACGATGATATCTGTGCCCGTCTGGGCCTCTGTTGCTACTATACTAACATAGTGCCCGTCTTTCTCGTAGGCATAAGCCCATGAACTTTTTGAAACATTGGGGGATAGAAAGAGTGAGCCTCTATGTAGAATGGTACCCGGCACACAAAGAGCATCAACTTTCCTTATTGGAATATGCTTGGTCATACCAAACGTAAATGACTTTGGAGTATATACAAGCATATATACACTATCAGACAAATCTGGGCTTATCCCATAGGATTCGAGTAACTTTTGAGCATATTTTTTCTCTTCCTTTTGCACCAGACCATAGACTCCAACGCCTTTCTCCTCGATACGTTGCTCCATCATATTCGCAACTTCCCTCTCTTTTACAATGTTCTCCAAATCTTCCCAGGTTAAATTCGTCTTCTTGAGAACCTCTTCCAACTTCATCAACACTGTATCAGGTTCATTTTCCTCAGTTTGTGCAAAAATTTGCATGGCAATCATACTTATAACGAATACACAAAAGAGCAGTGATATCTTTTTGAGGCATATCATCTTACATCACCTCCTTGATTTTTACAAATCCTCCC
>DFBT01000029.1:26640-29004 GCA_002366725.1 Caldifarciminota bacterium UBA3073 | reverse complement strand
TTCTCGAATGCCAACGGTATTGGTTTGAAAAGGGCATAGATCGCCCTTTCCCCCTTCCTTGCTCCAAGATATGAACCATCTATGGATGCATCAAAATCACCGAAGAGAATATCTCTGTGTTCTCTGTGGAATCTTATCCAGTTTTTGATAACATTTTTCTCCTCTTTTGTAAGTTTCTCAAGGTCCATGGATATGGTGGGCACAAAGAATATGGAGAATATCATATGCTTCGCCATATTCTCTAATTTCTCATCCCGATACCAGTAAATATAATCTGTATGAATGGGAACATCGGGAGTAAATGCCCTCAGGAGTATACAGTTTTCAAGATTCTTTTCAAAATCGAGTGGGGTATCAAGCCCACGATATACTGCACCCACCTGCAGGCCAAACAGATTCGCATAGTTCTGCCTGAATTCGAACAGGAGGTTCTTCCCGAGCTTCTGAAGTCCCTCATAGAAATTCAAAAGTCCCTTTCCATCTGGCAGTGCGTCTACGAAGTCTATCTTGAACCCGTCAAGTTCGTTCTCCTTATACAAAGAATCCATTTTATCGAGAATATAGTTTGTGGCATTTTTCTTTGCGGGGGAGAGCCATCTTACCCCGTAACTCTCCTCACCGATGAGACAGGATTTTAACCTCTTGAAGGTCTCCGATTGCTTTCCCACCATAAATGGTGCGATCCACAGGAGCAGCCTCATATCCATATCCCGAAGTCCTCTCGCAAGTTTACTCATCTTTGGGAATTTTTTCTTCGATACCATCCAATCGCCCGTCTTAATGTAACTTCCCCATTTTCCCCTCTCGTCAAAGAACCACCCGTCATCTATGATGAAGGTTGTAAGTCCAAGTTCCTTCGCGATTTTCGCATTTCTGAGACACCAATCCTGATTCACCGAGTGATGGATACCATACCAGCTGCAAAAGACGGGCTCATATGCCCCTTTTGGAAATTGTGGCGGGTCTATCCCCACGACCTCTCTGTACTTTCGGATGGAATCGAGCCAGGATTTCCTATCTTCGGTCTTATATATTTGAATATTCGACATAGCCCTCAGGTTCATCTCGATGTTATATCTTCCATTCTCCTCATCCAGACTTATCTTTACCTTAAGGGGTATGTTCTGTTCTATAAGACCCACGGCAAACCTCGCCCGTCCATCACGAGACAGGAAAAGGATGAGGGGAATACCCTTATGCGGACCCGTCTCAATCTCGTGTCTCCATGGAAGTCTCTTCCATCCATAAGATGTGAGGATGGTGGTGAGGTTCCTGACGGGAACAGCGAAATTGAATTTCTTTCCTGCCAATGTATTCACCCCTTCTTTAAGGTCTTTCAACTCCATTACTCCTCCCGCGTTATAAATTTATGAATTATATACCAATAAATGCCGTTTGTCAACCAAAAATGTGAATAAATCACACCTTCTCTTCAGATCCGTTCCCCGGTTACAATCATCTCTGGTGAGCGAAGATTATATTTCTCTAATTTCAAACCTCCAATGTTTTTTTGGACGCAGATTTACGCTGATTTGCACTGATTATTTTAAATTCAAAAACTTTCTAATCTTTCTGCGTCCATCTGCATCTAAATTTTTTTGTTTTTTTAGAGAACACAGACCTACCCCGCCAGAGGCGGGGGAATTAATTTTTTACTCTGTGTCCTCTGTGGTTTTTTTCGTATTATTTTTTACGGTATCTAACCACTTTTTAGGCGTTAAATAGCTCTTTATCTCGGCTTTGCACTCGTCGCAGAGATTCAGATTAAACGGCCCGGATGTCCAGAAGAATGGTATTGACTTATTCATAATACATCTTGTCACGCTCTGATGGTCTTTCGCACCGAGGTTATGGCAGATCTCATGCTTGGCAATATTCGCCTCAGGCCAATCGTAAAGCCACCATTTTGGGTTTGGATCTACAAGGCAATACTCACCACTAAGATAGGCAATGCCGTTGTGTTCATCATATATATCGGTTATTCCAAGGACTATCCCCTCAGGGTCCGGGAATTGTCGCGATAGGTCCACAAGTAGGTCGGTGGTATCAAAAACAACCCACCTGCAACCTTTAAGCTCTACATTGACAACGATGCCCAATTCATTCTCAAGGGAGGAGTCTACCCTGTCCATAAATTTGTCTGTATATACGAATGCATCCTCACCACGCCCCTTACACCAGACCTCGTAGCTCTCGTCCCAGACGACATCGATCGTAATCTCTCCATCCTGATAGGGAGTTACAAGTATGCAAAGGAGAAAAATCATCCCAGAATATGCATTAAAACACAGATATACCCTGTTAAATAACTCAAAATAAATACGGGGATATTGCTAAAGATCAATTCTATTTAACAGGGTAAAC
>DFBT01000029.1:0-26619 GCA_002366725.1 Caldifarciminota bacterium UBA3073 | reverse complement strand
ATCTGCGTTAATCTGCGTCCAAATTTTTTTTCTGTTGCAGAAGTTCACTCGCCATAAGCAAAAAGACACTTGATGTCCAGGTGAAAGCGGGGTCACAATATCCTTCCCCGGTGGAGGCATCGTAGTTTTCGTATATTCCCTCCTTTCCATTCACCATATTGCAAAAACTCTCTGAGAGCTTCTGCGCAAGAGCGAGTTTCCCTCTCCTTCTCAGCCCATCAACAATTAAGAATGTAGAGGGTGCCCAGATGGGACCGCGCCAGTATCCATTGGATTCATAACAGGGACTCTTTAAGGATTCGGTAGCGAGCCCATACGTAGTTAGAAATCTGCCCTCCTCTTGCAGTCCTTCCACGAGTGGCTCAAAATATTCGGATCGGAGTAATTCTCCAAGTACCAGGGGCATAAAGTTAATGAGTGAGTCTGAGGATTCATACCTTTGAGACCCCGTGCGGGGGGAGATAAATTGTTTTTTCTTCCAGCAACGCTCTATAAGTCTATTTAACATCTTATGGGAGCCTTCCTTCCACAACCCCGCCTCTGTCCTCTTCCCGAGGCGGGAGGCTGCATCTCCCAGCACATCCATCTGGAGGATGAGATATGCGTTCAGATCAGGGCTGTCCACGGGGACACCGCCGTCAAAGGTGGTAGAGTTATCCCAGCCGCTCTCACACCCATGGTTATACTGACAGACACCGTCCCTGTCGTCATCACGGTGCTCTAACCACCAGCGTGTCCACAGTGACAGGGGCTCGTATATACTCTTCAATCTATCTTTATCCACGATTTCCCTTTCCATAAGGACCCGCAGACACCAACCATGAATTGGTGGCTTGGTGAGCGCGAATTGTATCCCCCCAGGAGTTACGACATCGGCGAGCTTCCCACTTGCACACTGGACATCAAAGGAAAGCATAAATTGGTTCCAGGCGAGTTCGGGGTCTGCAGATAAAACCCCAAGTGCGTTGAAGCAGTGGTCCCATGACCATACACCACACATCCAGTTCTTCGAACTCAGTATCCCCGGGCGATGGAAATAACCGAGTGGAGAGACTGCAGCAGACCAGAGGATATACCAGGCAAGCTCTGCGGTGGAACGATATATATCGGGCACAGAGGGAATTCTCCCCTGCCATTCTTTGTACTCTTCTTCGGCTTTTTTGATTAAATCCGAAGAGGACTTTAACCGTGGCTTTCTCTCCTCGTGATTTACCTCCACAAGGAGCTCGTCACCGGAGAAGATGAACTTAAGCGGTTTTTCACCTGACAGTTTCAATTCTCCTCCCGTAGATGATAGTGTAACAAAGAGTTTGGATTTCCAGTCGAGACAACGATATGAGAGGGAAGTGGGACGGATATGATAGAGTACCCGATTCAAAAATTCAAACTGCAAATCTACCTTATGGGTTCTCACGGCAAATGTATATTCATCAATGAAGAATATCTCGGTATTTCCCTCCCCCGTCTTTAGAAGAAGTCTCCAGGGCTCGGCGAAAGGTTCGACAAAAAGGGGTTTATCGTTTTTATAAAGTAAGATACGCAGGACCTTACCTGTTTCAGCGGGATTTATATCATAGGCGCTCCTCAGATAGATTGCCGGGTCATCGGGGTTTTTGGGGTCCCGGGAGAGCATGAGATAGGAGCCAAACCTACTGAATGGTATCTCCCGAATATCGAAGTTCATTTTCTATTTCTGGTTTCAGGACGCAGATGCCTGTCTACCGATCCCTACGGATCCGTATGGACAGGTAGAAACACAGATTTACACAGATATATATAAAATCTTTTAAAAATATCTTAGAATCAAAAAGCAAAAATTCAAGGTAATTTGTCATTGCGAGCGATGTCATTGCGAGGCAAAGCCGAAGCAACCTCCGAAGCTCCGAGCGGAGCGAAGAGGTGGCGAAGGGGCGGCGAAGCAATCCCCCACTATATGCGGGACATGCCTCATAATTCCTTGATAGAGATTGCTTCGTCCCCCGATAAATCGGAGTTCTCGCAATGACACTTTGTAATGGCTCTTTGGTAAGCACATTTTTGCAAAACTCTTGCTCTATACTTAAACTCTTTATCCTGTTTACCCCGTTAAATAGAGCTGTTTCAATAGTAATACTCCGACGTTCGACTCTAAGTTATTTAACGGGGTGAATCTGCGTAAATCCCTGCCCCGCACCTACCTGCCTGACGGTAGGCAGGTGCATAGGTGCGGGGTGAACGTCCTAATTACAACTCCAATAATATCCAGAACTTCTTTGTTTTGTTGCCTTCGAACTCATGATCTTTTTCCTTTCGCATGTCAATTCTCTTATCATTGTCTAAATCTACAAGAGTAATTTTATATCTTCTCGGGAGACTGTGAAGTTTCCATTTAAGAACATATTCCCCTTCCACCTTGTTTGCCTTTATTATGAAGCTCCATACCTTTCTTCCTCCAGACCCTTCTCTTATATCGTGGGCATAATTACCCTCTTCGTGTCCCCACTCGGGATGTGGAAAGAAGGAATAGACGAAGGCGAAAGATGTATCCGGAAGGGGGGATTTCTCAATATCGAGGAAGTCAAATCCATTATTCGCCTTTGAAGATACCCCCATAAAGTTCTCACTGTCTTCTATCTCTCCAGCCCTGCAGATAAACTGAATACACCACCCATCTCTCTTCTCTCCTCTCTCTTCTCTCTTCCCATACGGGACGGGGGGAATCTTCAGGGTATGGGTATAGTAGCCCCACGATTTCGCTGCCTTTATAAAGTACCCCCGCCAGGGCAAAAGCCTGTCTGTGAGTTTATAACTACCATCCTCGAACTCCCAGAGCCACGGTTCCATCCATCTATTCTCCTGCGCAGCTTTTAGGTCATTCTCCCTTGTGAAGACCGACCAATCAACCCACTCACAGTATGCAGAATTCCAGTTTACTGGGAAATCAAATGGATTTCCTATCATATTCCAGCCGTTATTGAGTAAGACGGTAAAAGGCATATCATCTGGAGGCTCTACACCATCTAATTTCCATTCAATAAGCGTATCTATCAGATAACCTCTTCCTGGTTCCAACCTCTCTACTTTCTCGTATTTATCGCCTTTCCATGTTCTAACAGAAATGCTGTCTGACACAAGTGATGCCACTTCCTCTTCCTCAAGATACATCGGGATAGAAAATACCCTTTGTGGAGTGGTGGTAATTTCCTCTCTCAGGGCGAGACTTATACCCGGGCGTTCATCAGATGTGACAGTTATCTCTTCCTCCCGGGGTTCATAACCATTCTTGGATGCCCTAACATTATATGTGCCCGGCGTGAGAGCATAATCAAATGTCCCATCTTCACCTGTGAAAAGCGCAAGAACGCTATCTCCCTCTTCTGATAAAAACTCAATCCTTGCTCCCTCTATTGGTTCGTACCAGTATGGTCCCGTAACCACTCCCTTACCCCGTATTCTCAAAGGAGCGATAAATGGATTACCGAACAGTGTTATGCTGACAATTAGGGTCGTCGGCTCTTCCTTTGTCCATATCTTATGAATTTGGTCTCTGTTGTATGCCTCCCTTTTGTACTCGAGATAACTCTTTCCAAAAGTCATACCCTTCTCAAATCCGGTATAGATATATTCATGGTCACCCGTACCCATGGGTCTTGTTACAGCAAGCACACATTGTGACATAGAGTTACCAAACAGATATGCAGCCGGAAGAGAATATTCATTACTCACCTCTATAAAATTACCGGCAGAGCATCCCCAGATGAGCACCATAAGTCCACCTTGCGGCACCTCTCTAATCCTCCAGGAGTATATGTTCCTGTCGGGGTCTTTATTCGCCTGATGGAAGAGACTCGAGGCATGGGTGAATATCTCCACAACCTCATAGCCCTTACGCAACTTCTTGAGATAATCTTCTCCGGGTGCGTAAATCCATCTTGAGCCAACAGTCTCTACATTCTCATTCCCGTAGAACGATGCGAGCACCTTACCCGTTATGAGTGCAGAACCCCCAAAGTCATTATCACACCAGACCAGGGTTCTATGAGGGGGAATGAGTCTTTCCATATAATACATATGACATTTGTTGAAGAATCTCTTCAGATTTCTTATCTTATCTACAGGTGGTCTTATCCATGAAACCCATATTTGTGGTTCACCCTTTTCACCCCAGAAATGGTGGTCAAGATACCCATCACCTGTAGAATCAACAAAGCTACCCTCCAGATCCTCATAATAAAGTGAGGCAACAAACTTACCGTAAGATGCCTTGAACACCGGTGCCGGTATATCACCAACAAGTACTGCGCCCGTTATCGAATCATCGAGATAGCAAGTTTTTAAGAATTCTCGCACCTCCTCGGGTTCTCTCCAGTCACCGTAATGGATGATCAGATGTGCGGGAAACCGTGATTCCACATCGGTCTTATACACTCTCAATCTCGCATCGAGCGAATCTTTCAATGAAATATCCGCAAGTATGACCACATTTTCCTCAAGGGAAGTATCTTTAAATGCAAAATAGGGGGTGAATAAGTAGTTTCCACGAAACGGCTCGTTTTCCACGGTTATGGGCTCAACTTTCACCTTTTTAAAAAATGGGTTTGATGCCTCCTTTCCCTTCTGTAGCTCTATTATGAGTGAGTAATTGCCCGAAACTTTCGGGGGTTCCAGAGTGAGTTTTACCTCTATCGAATCTCCCGGCACCACATCAGAGGGTAGCAAAAAGGAGTCCTCTTTTACCTTAAGTTCACGACAGTCTATCCACGAACAGACAAGCCTCACTTTTTCCTTCAGCCATTCCTCTCTTCCCGTATTCACAAGGGTAAGTGATGCGGGAGATGAGCCTTTTACCTTTTCTTTTATCTCTACCTCCGTGTACTTCACACTGTATGATGGCATTTTATCTGAAAATGCATACAGATATCCATCCTCGGCAGTAATGTAGAGAAGTCCGTCCGCTGCCACCGGAGAGCCGTTAACAAATGCACCGATCTCATAGCTCCACAGAGAGTCTCCCTTTAAGGCATCTAAACCATATACCCTCTTGTCCCTTGAGCCCACAAAGAGTATATCTCCCGCCACAATCGGAGACGAGGTAACTATGTCACCCGTCTTGTAATTCCATACCGTCTCACCCGTCTTATCATCGAGCGCGTAGATATAACCCCCATCGCACCCCACATACACCATCCCGTGTGCAACTGCGGGTGATGTATTCACGATACTCCCCAAGTCCCTGCTCCACAAGAGCTCTCCATCCTTTGCATCCACGGCGTATACTCCGTCCGAACAGACAAATACCCTGTCATCTGAAACCGCGGGGGCATCCTTGATTCGATAACCCGTTTTACACTTCCATATCTCCTTCCCCGAGGAAAGTTGAAAGGCATATAAAAAACCATCGGTCGCTCCCGCAAAAAGGGCGTTTCCGGATATGGCGGGCGGGGAGCAAATAAGCCCATTCAGATCCCCATTTTTCCAGATCAGCTCTCCATCTCCACAGGATCCTGCGGACAGGGAGAGGCAATATACACCATCTTCGGCAGTAAAATAAAGTCTGTCCTTGATTTTTAAAACCGATGAACTGAGTCCTATTTCTGTTTTGTACACCCAAACCAGACTATCATTGTAAAAATGGTAGACATTCCCATCATAGGACGATACATATATATTCTCTTTATCAATGGTGGGACAGCCAAATCCCTCGTACCATCTGTCCCCACACTTATACCTCCATTTGAGGGTTCCCTTTTTTGCAGAGATGCGGGAAAGCCACTTCGAACCGATATACAATCTGTTTTTCGCAACTGCGACAGATGCCGACCCCTCCTCGGGTTCCTCTTTCTGTGGGTATCTATATCTCAAAAAGAGCGGTGGCTGTAATTTCTCTTTGGTATAAGCCCTGTTCTGGACATCCTTCCTCGGCATCGACCAATCCGATGAAAAAGAGGAGGATGCCGCAAGCAAAAAGGTTATACCAATATATGCGTTAATTCTCGACCTCACATTGCCTCCTAATTTTTATTTTTTGTAAAGTAACTAACCACATAGAACACAGAGTTTTTTTGCATTACTAAGGTAATGCCTACCTGCTATAGGTACTCCTTTTATAGTTCTGGAGTGCAATAGCTTGCTATTGCATGCATCACCAAGGTGATGCAAGAAGAAAAACTATGTGATTTAACACTGCAATAGAGCCAAAACTTATGTGTTTTCACTGTATTACAACTAATTTCTTTGTAGATGTAAGCCTGTCAACTTGAAGCTTGCAAAGATAAATTCCACTTGGTACTTTCCTACCAAAATCGTCTCTCCCATCCCATATAATAGTTGTTGGTATCTTGTAATAAGTAATTGGTCCATCTATAAGGGTACGGACAAATCTGCCGGATGTATCGTAAATCCTAAGCGATACCTTGGAATGAAGGTTATGAAAATCAGGTTTTCTACCTATTGGACCTGTTATCTGGTATTTGATAATTGTGGAATGAGCAAATGGGTTGGGAAAGTTTTGAAAGAGCTTAATTTCCGGTAGATTACTAGTGTCTGGTAATTGCTCTTCGACACCAAGATGCTCATAGTAATAATGCGCTGTCTCCACATTCTCATATAGCTCATATTCATCTTCACCACCTACCATTGCACATGCTATAACAATCATCGAATCCGGTTCAAATGTATATGGACCAAATGCAAGAGCCCACTGGCAATCTCCCACCTTATTCCGAGTTTCCTCTGGTGGGTCTATCTCTCCCAGAGTCATAATCTTATATGCCCATTCATCTGGTCTTTCTTCTTCTACCCCATAATCCCAGTCCCTTGCAGCTTTAAATGTGAACTCTTTGTTATTTATATCAGGTGCATTTATAACAGTCCATCCCACAACATTCTCCATTGTTCCATCCTCGCCACCTGGCGCATCTGCACATACTGCTACACGTCTTGTTTCATCATACCAACTGCAGTCATCTTGTGAGATCTTATGCCTTCTATCCCATATCGAACCCGTTACACTATCTAAATCGCCAGTCTGCAGGTTGCATTGAAATCCTATCCAGAAATCATGTATAGTGTCTTCTGAGGCATTTTTCATATAAAACTCAAAGAACAACATATCCTCAGTAGCAGAATCTGCCCAGGAGTAAGAACATTGATACACATCTATTCCCATCGCTCTATGTAGTATCATATGTGGCAAAGTATCTTCATCACTACAATGACAAAGAAAGTTTTCTTCTGATGATGGGAGGTCTCTCGGGATCTCATCTGCCCAGGGTAACGACTCTACTTCAGGATTTACCCATATGGTATCCCAAACGCTGTCTGACGGCCAAAGCTCATGCCAGGGGTCTGCTCCAAAAAACCAGCCAGCAGACACGCAGGTATCACCATTTGCGTTAACACCGCCAAGAACAAGCTCAAAAGCATCAAAGTAATCACAATTTGAGCCTGCTGGATACTCACAGCGATTCCCTGCCACCCAGCCCCAAAAAGAGCCCAGCATTCCCATATTAGTTACCGCCAATTTTATTTTACCTACTCCCTGATATTTCCTTTGTATATTCTGGAGGGGTTGAGTAAATCCAGTGGACACTAACCCTATAATTAATAATGCCAAAATCTTTTTTATGATTGCCTCCCTGTTTAGATCCAGTGGACAGGGACAAGCCCTATCCCTTGATTTATAAGATCTTACGGATTAACTCCGCACTTCCCATAACAGCATAAATGCTGTCACTCCCTTGTTCATTTCAATAGTCTTGCATCTGCCCAGTCCGCCCAGTCGTAACTCGTCTCCCCGTCACCGTCGGTTACTACGAGTTTCAATTCGGTTGCTCCGCCGACATCTACATCCACCGATTTTGGCTCATCGTTGCCTTTCATTATGCCGCTGTCAAATACTTCCTTCCCATCCAGATATACCCCAAACACACAACTCCCCTCTCCACTTGTTGCGTCGTCTATCCCCACCATGGCTTTGAACCTCTTGTAGCCTCTTTCTAATTTGTAAATGACTGTAGAATTGGAGTGCACTCCAATACCTCTCTCGTAAGTTTTTTTATCAAGATGTATAAGTTGATTGCGACAGTTCCTATCAGGCTCGAAACTTCCCTCCACCTCTATAGGAATGAGGTCACTTAAGAATGTTATACCTGGAGGAGAGATTTGTAAGAAAGAGGTCTTATAGATTGTATATGGACTCCTATGTGCCTTTATAAGAATACGATGTTTCCCGGGGATAAGACCACCAAGTTTTCCCCTATATATCCCATTTTCTGGAGCCAGTATAATATCCTTGTTTCCTATACTTGCTGTTATCTCAACAGGAAGATTACAGACACGCTTGAGGGTCAGGGTATTACTATCCACACTCTTATCAAATCCAAGTTCTCCCCATTCCTGACTACTCTTTAAAGGCTCGATTTCACTCAGGAATATAGCAGAACCGTCTTTTCGTATTATCTTTGCATCAGCCCAATCGGCATGGTCATAGTTTATATCATCACCACCATCCTTAACCAACAGTTTTAGCTCCTTACTTGCCTGACGGCAGTCAGGTATACCCAAAAGAGACACACTTATTCTTTCTGCTGGTTCTCCTCCATACATAATTCCACTACTGTGTCTTTTCTTACCATCTGTATAAATTAGAAACTCGACACTTCCGTTATTCCCTGTCTCACAATCCACTCCAATAAATGACTCAAATCCGTCAAATTCTCCACCAAGTTTGTAAATAATCTCTGACTTTGCATGGGTACCCAGTCCCATTTCATAAGAGGTATCTCCAATGACACTGCATAAAATATTTTCTCCCTCGATTTCCACAGTAATATCCCAGTCAAATTTATTGAGAGCAACAAGGTAATCAGAATCCTGGATAACTATTATAGGGTATCCCCATTCTACAAATCTTGGATTTAAATTCTTACTCGAAAATTCGGATAGATAGTATATGAAGAGATTGAACTTCTTCTCGGGGGTCTTCGGAATCTCCCCTTCCTTCAGTTCTCCGTACCTTCTGAATGTCTTTTTGAAGGGTTCCCAACCGATATCCCGTTTGACCTTCAGGAACTTATCGAGGGATGGGTCGTTGTGGCGATACCAGTCTTCGACATGGTCTCTCTCGCCGGCGAGTTCTGCCTGTTCCTCATAATAGTCATCAAGGGTTAAGCCCTTGCTATCGACATAATCATACCACTTACCTCCCTGGTGAATCTTCGCTTTCAGCTTCTCGGCGGCATACACCATCTTGAAGTTTGCGAAGAACTCCGCCTCCCAGACCCAGCGGTAATCGAGGTCGAAGTCATGACCGAGTTCATGCATTATTCCAAAACTCCAATTTCCTTCATTTATACCCTTAAACTCCCTTGCCACCCAGGGTCTGTGCCATTTAATGGGGTTCCCCGCCACCGCCCATCCACCCGGATAGTCTTCCACCGATTCGACCGTTATCTTCTTCCCGTTATACGGCACATCTCCAACCAAATCGGTGTAAGATTCATATACCCTGTCGAGTTTTTTTATCCATCCATACGGGTCTTTGAGTACCTTCAGGTCTTCACTCCTTACCTTGAGGATAACATGTTTCCCCTCAACTGTAACTATAGAATCCTGGAGACCGAGAAAGAGAAGTGTAATAAGAATGGATTGTAAAATCATCTTAACCTCCTTTTTTTGCATTACCTCACAGAGTCCGTCCACAGGATCTCATATCCATACGGATTCTGTGAACGAGCCGTAGGGCCGTATGGATATGGACAAGGTAATGCCTGCCCCGCTAAAACGGGGCACTCCAATCACGCCTTTGGAGTGCCTGCCTACCGCAGGCAGGCAGTAGCCCCGCAAATGCGGGATTTCCGTTTCACTTCAACTTGCTACTGCTTGCCCCGCCGGAATGAACACTCCACTTCCCTATAAAAGGCTGAAGCCTTAACTCCATTACCTTGCACCCCGATTTCTCTCTAACGGGTTACTCTGACCCTGCCAACAATTTGTTGACCTTTGGAACGAGCTCCTTGCATACCTCTTCCGCACTATTGTGGTTTAACCAGACCTTGTCAAGTTCTGTTCCTATGATATTCGCCATTTCACGCCACTGTGGAACGGTGGGTTCCAACCTTCCATATTTGGCAGCATCTAAGAAAACCTCACCATGAGCCGGGGGCTCATCGGGAGTCAGAAAATCTTCCGAATAGGCTATTTCTTTGATTGAGGGAACCCCGAGTCCCATCCTCGCGATTATTCTGTTGCCCTCTTCTCCCGATAGGAACATAGCCAACCTGTAAGCCTCTTTGGGATATTTGCATTTTGCCGAGATCACAAATGCAACCGAGGCAATCGAGGTCGCTCTGCACTTATTCTTTGGTACGGGTGCAATATCCCACTCAAAATCTTTTATCGTTCTGTACCTTGGAACACCCCATCTACCCATTATTAACATTGCCACCCTCCCAGTGGTAAATAGGTCTCTTTGTGCAATTTGAACGGGTGTGGGAGTAACACCGTACTTCCATCGCATATCGGCAAGAAACTGCAGTGCCTCCACGGTTTCGGGCGAATCTATCACGCACCTCTTTCTGTCCTCGGATAGTATCCTCCCACCGTTTGACCAGATCCAGGGAAACAGCGGAAAGAGCCATGAAGTATAATAGTAGATACCAAATTGGTCCGGTTTACCATCACCGTCCAGATCTTTGGTCAGCCTTTTAGCTGCTTTCAAGAGAGCTTGCCAATCCCAGGATCCATCTGGATAGGAAACCCCCGCCTCGTCAAATAACGCTTTATTATAGTAGAGTACAAGTGGTGTCCAATCCTTGGGAATACCATAAAATTTACCTTCGTATTCGAAACCCTTGAGCAGCGCCTCGAAATAATCGTCGGGGTTCCAGAGTGTATCATCCTCCAAGAAGGGCTCTATATCCACAAGGGTGCTGGCGTAGGCGGGGATGTCAACTGCCTCGAGATAGAAGACATCTGGAGGTATACCGCCGCCTATCATAACCTGCAGCTTATCCTGATAATTATTTGCGTGGATGAGTTTGACATCGATCCCCGTATTTTCTGTCTCGAACGCCTCTGCCATCCTCTTCATTATATTTATTTCCTCAGAGTCGCCCCAATAGAACAAACTCAGTTCTATCTCCTTCTTCTCTTTTTTCGCACAGCCAGAGAGCAGAAGAAAGACGAGAATAAAGTTTTGTAGTCTATTCATATTTAATCGGATAGGACAGTATAGTTTATAGTATTTTTTGCACTTGGTGGGGCACTCTTCCCTGCCTGACGGTAGGCAGGAGAGTGCCGTTATTCGTCACCCTATCCTCAGGATCCGTATGGAAAGGGTGACCGACCCGCATAGGGAAGTATATATTACTCCATTATCCTCCTGTAACAAACATATACTGGAACTTGAGGAATATCTGACGACTGGTTTCGCTAATTCCGTACGGCTCTTCAAAATCATACAGGTTGTGATTTGAGCCAAGATAGAACACGGTAAATGGTGTAAGCTCAAACGACATGAGGGGATAAACCCCAAGGCTCTTGTCGCTTGAATTGTACTGTGTAATAAGCCTCAAAGAAAGATATTTTGTAAATTGATAGGCTATCCTGTTCTCAAAGACGGTCACATCGTAGACCTCTTCACCCGCATCGTCCCACAACCAGTATCTATGCGACCAGAAACTCGTATTAAACTTTGGTGTAGGATTGAGGGTGAGCGAGAGGCTCGTCTCCGAGAAATCTCCCAGGTCGAGTGGAGATGCATAATAGTTTATACCCTTGCCAAATTGGTACCATATGTACCCGGAGAAGAACTTGCTGAAGTTTGTGCTGAGTGTTCCACCTGCCTTCCAAATGTCGTTGAATTCGGTCTCTCCCCATATCGTTGAAGGGAATAGCATATACCACAGAGTAAGATAGGTCTGTTGTATGAAATCAATGCTGAGCCGGGGATACAGATATTCATTCATCAGATTTCCCGCATAATCGCCCTTTCGAGCAATATCGATATCAGATTCGAGCCTCTCAAAAATCCCCCTGTTAATATAAAAACTTAAATAGCTTGTAATTCCCGCATCTTTACAATCATTCCTGTTGATAAATCCATTGTCTGCCCTGAATGTGGGAGACAATGCCTCGTGCCAGACACTGACACCCCAGTATCTCGCCCTTCGTGCAAAACCCAATGTGTAAACCAATCCATCGAACTCCTCACCGTCAAATGCGGATGTATAATCTCCAAACTCAAGCCATTCATATCCGGGAAAGATACTCGTATCGGAAGGTTCCCTATAAAGTGACCCCAATATCTGGAATTCGATGCTGTAGTTTTGTAGAAATCTTATATAACCATCGACTCCCGCCACACGGCTGAAACTCCCGTCTATGTCACGGGATGTCGCGAGAAGACCCACATATGACTCCTTAAGTATGGACCGCCGAACTCTTATTATATTAGACAGAGACCTTTTTTCACTTGCCACAGAGAAGCTATATTCCTTGAACGGGACGACCCAGGGGGTGTATTCGTCGTAAGCACCAATGTATCCAATGGAAGTCTTGCCGAGCTTGCCCGTAACCTTTAATGCTGCGACCGGGTCATTTACGGAGCGTGTATAGATGGCTCTTACAGGGCTCCCGAATATATCGCTTCCCTCCATAAACAGGGGTCTCTTCTCATAGTAATATAGCGCAAATGTGGTGTTGACATCTATCTGTGGTGCATCTGTCTCTATCTGGGCGAAATCGGGTTTAACAGCCCAATCAAGTGTGAGAGCAGGAGATATCCTGTATTTTCCCGTTACACCGATTCTGCCATCGGGGGATTGAGTCTCAAAACTTTCCGGATTCCCTTGCTCGGCAAGGCTGCCATTCTGGAAACCAATGAGATAGGGCAGAAACTCCTGGGTTCTTTTAACAAATATCTCCTCCTTTATCCACAGATGTCCAGCCTGAGACAAGGACGAGGGAATATCTCTGGAGAGTGGAGACCACGAATAACAGAACATGCTCTCACGGAGTCTAACTCGCAAGAAGCGTACCCTCCAATGCTGTTCTCTTGCTCTGGGAAAGGTTAAACTTTTGAATGGGATAGATATCTCGGCCTCCCATCTGTCGCTCAGAATTTTTGCCGCAGCATCCCAATCAGTGTCAAAACTTGCATCAATACTTATAAAGCCTTCGCCATGGTCATACCCATCTCCCTGAATCCCATATGGATTGACCAGAAAGAGATACCCTTTATCTTCGGACGTATAAATGCTTACCCCAATACAGTCATCGCTCATTAAGAATGCATCCCTTTTAGTTAGGGTGGCTCTGATTTTCTCTACATCGCTCTCATAACATATAAAGCCAACATACAGATTTCTATCATCATAACCAATAAGCACCTCCGTTTTAACTTCTGGCTTGACATTTTCTCCCGGGTTTACCTCAGCAAAATTGCTTACTCGGATAGCCTCTTGCCATACTGCATCATCCAATAACCCATCAATCCTGGGGGATTCAGAGAGCCTTGGTGCGGTTATGACCAATTGGGACCCAGAGTTTGGCGCCCAGTTCACATCGTTCTCACTGAGGGAATCCAGCACCCCAATAGATGATGCCAGAAAGATGAGTAATGATACCGTAACACCCCCCATTGTCACATCAAAAATCAAAATTATTGGCTTTGGAGTGCCTGCCTACCGCCTATACAGGTCGTATGACAGGCAGGCAAGTAGCTTGTCCATACGGACTCTGCGAGCTACTGCTTGCATCACCAAGGTGATGCACTCCAAGGGAATCCTGTATTCCCAGAGATGCTGTCAGAAAAATAAGAAATGGCACCATTACATCCCCATTATCATATCAAATATTAAAAATCAAACCTGCCTGCCCATACGGGTCCGTAGGGACCGGCAGGCACTCCTCTATTTGATTTTCACAACCTTTCTCGTGGAGCGAGAGTTGCCGGTGAAGAGTGAGCAGAAATATATTCCCGCGGGAACCCTTCGTCCAGATTCATCTCTTCCATGCCAGGTAATCGGTGAATGGACATTTGTCAAGTGATCAAATGTCCTTATCACCCTGCCTGATATATCGTATATTTTTAGATTGGCCTCGATATTATCGGGCAGTGTATATGCAATGCTGACCTCAGATCGCATCGGACTGGGATACGCCGGAAAGACCTCAAACCTCGAGTGGGTCTCTTCAACGCCTGTAGTAAGAATACGGAGGACACACGCCTCACTGTATACGGGTTCGTCTGCGTCATTGGATGCTATTCGGAGTGTATCGTAGTAGAAACCGCCCGCAAGACCATCGTTTGCGGCGACCACGGTAACTTGAATGGAATCTCCCTCGGGAACATTAAAGGACCCCGGATTTATATCCTTTATCCACGAACCTTCCCAGGTTATATCCGTAACTGACAGCATCCCGTTTCCCATATTCTTCACCCACATCTGTGCGGTATCCTGAATTATACCGACTCCACCGATAACAGCCCTCACCCCGTATGCATATCCGTACCCATAATCTGACATTGGAGACCAGTCATCGGGGTCGCCACCGAGATTGCCGAAGGTGTGAGTGTCTTCGGTATTCTGGTCGTAGCCAATTCTCCAGTCGGGGGAACCCGTTGGACCGATATAGTTATATATCGCTCCAATCCAGAAGGGGTTGGGCACAGGGAGCGTGTCCAGGGCGAGGGAGAACCATTCGTCTGCGGTTGGAGCCGCCATATCCATATCAACCCATATTGGCATCCCACCGGAGTTGGGAACTCCTCCCTCATCATCCCAGACATACAGCCTGAACGAAGAACCCGCAAACTCGGTGAAATATAGCATCAAGCCGTAAAGATTCGTGGGTGTATGGGAAAATTGCGTGGCAAAACCATATGTCTCACTCTCGTCCGGGGTAAATCCACTTGAACTTGTCAGCCCTATCCCGGTCTCGAAACTCCCGTCGTCGTAGTAGAGGGTCTCGGGGTCGGAAATGTAAAAAGTTGGGTGGTAGACATCGCCCAACGAGATTTTAGACCCACTTGCGGGACTCGCCTCTATCTTCACATCTATCAGTCTATGTGCGTCTGTCCCGCACCGCGAGGAAAACCCACCATCTTCTTTATTTCTGCCTTCACCCGCCATAATCTCAAAATAGAGCGAATCGGGAGATACCTGTATATCCGGGTTTGCACCACTCGGAGTAACGAGAGCCCTTATCATCCAGTCGGCATCGTCCACGTTCGTCCAACCGTCCTTGTCGTCAAATTTCTCCGTCTTGCCCACGAGAAGACCTTCATTCTCGTAATATCCAACACGACACAGTGAGGTCTTCGCCGAGGAATACCACCAGGACCTCTCTTCACAGGGATAGTCGTAGTCCGCCCCCACCCAGGGTCGGTCCGGTGAATTCGAAAGCCAGTGGAATACGACCCAAAAATCGTCCGTAGAGGAGAGGGGGTGCGAGTATACCATCTCCACCCATTCAGGGGGAGAAGAGCAAGCGACGGTATCCGGACCGAGCACAATACCTCCGGGAAGCCCAGACGAATCTCGGTTCACAGAGATGGCAAATGGATTGTTATGAGAAACATATACCCTCGCGCTGACGAGTGTCATCGGGGTGTCTATGACGGGCGTGAACCTCACGGCGAACTTGTTGTCGTGGTATTCACTACTTACATAATACCACATATTTGAAGAGCCATCATCGTATATTATCTCGTATGTGGATGAGATGGGCTTTGAGCAGATACCGTTCAGGGAATCGTAATCTTCAGAGGTAAACGCATTCGTGTATGCCGTGTATGTTCCAACGGATTCGGGAGTCCAATCAGAAAAATATAGCTGGGCTGACTCATCGGGTGAAAGAAATGTATCGAGGGTGTCTGAATAGACTACCGTTTCATTAGAATCAATAATAGTGATGACAACTGTAACGGTATCCTCGTATGCCCCAATATTTTTTACCTTTGCCACAACCGGGGTGAACTGGTTCACCGTTATCTCGTAAAAAGGGTTATCTATACAATCGCAGACGGCATCGTGTCTGCACCACGCAATGGTGGAGAGGGTATCATCCCCCGGGTAACCGTCGCCATCGAGCGCCGTCCAGGTTGTCAATTTGTACCAACCGTAGGAGAGCGGAGTGAAGTCCCCAAAATTTACCGCGCGGGAGCCGCCGGGAGCCAGATTCACCACCTCCGATGAGTCCTCATAGATGGAGACTCCGAGAGAATCCTCAATGTTGAAGTAGGTCCAGAAGGAGACAGAAGCCTCCCCGTAGTTACTGCAGGTCGTCCCTACAGCATAGGTGGTATCCCTCTTTAACTTATCGGGAGGTGAGTTTATACTTGTTATTCCCACATCGCATGTTATTATCTCACCTATATGAATACAATACACCTCCCCTCCACTACCCCATTCATACGACCTCACTGCCTTCCCAGAAGCACACGCCCAGTCACCTGAGTCAGATATTGCAACCGATAGTATCGACCCCCTTTCACCCCCCTCTGCCTCGCAGTCCGATATGGAGAGTATCGGTATGGAATCTGTCATATCAAAGACGGACACGGCATCGCCGTATCCATTCACCACATCTGTATCTCCCTCACATCCTGCGATCCCCATCCTCCCATCAGCGGAGAGGGCAACTGACTTTATCCCATAGCCGTACCTGTGACATGTCCATCTGGGTGTGCTTGAAGAGGTGTCATAACAGGCGACGCAGTTGTTTCGATAGTTGAAATCCATGGTGCCAGCCAGAATGGTAGAGCCGTCTCTGGAGATGGCAATCGCGGTGACCCAGTCGTAATAGGGAGAGGTTCCGAGATGTGCTGTCCACTTCAGTTCATAATTTGTCCCTCCCCATTCGTAGAGTCTCAGGTTCTGTTGATAGTCTCCAAAGACGAGAAGATTTCCATCACCCGAGAGGGCTACCTGCGATGGCCATTGAGCTCCGTGAACCCTCAGTGCCCCCCCTCTCTGTCCAAATTCATCGAATACATAACAGGAGTCGTATGTCAGCACCGCCGCCACGGAGCCGTCCTCTGACAGAGCGAGGCTTTGTGACGGATCGCCGGACCACCCATAGTCCCACAGAATCTCACCCGTCTCCGCCGACAGCGTGTAGATGTGTCCTCCCGAGGCGGTGCGGGTAAGGTACACGACCTTTGTACCGTCGTGGGATGCGGAGGCAGCCCTCATCTCTTCCCCGAAATTATACTCCCACGCGGGCGAGGACGAGTATCTCGACCATCTGTATCCCGCCTCTCCATCGCCCGCCGAGAGAACCGAGGCATTCCACGATTCACCAACCTCGAGGACGAACTCATCTGGGGCATAGTATGTCCATATGGGAACACCACTGCCGGCAGAAAAGTAGAGACTCACCCTCTCATTGTTCAACATCCAATTGGTGAAAATGTGCATACCCTCGCTGGAGATCGCCGAGTATTCCGCAATGGCATTCAGGTGAGCTCTGTCCACCCAGACCACGGTGGTCTCGGGTTCACCCTGGTATAGACGATGGGTGGGTGTCAGGTGTATGGACGGGGTAGAACCCGTTTTATCTAACATCTCGGGGATGTAAACACTCCTTTCCTCTACAACCCCCGATTGTGTGACCCTTGTCTCCTTTCTTATCCCAGAGCTTAATCCCTCATGGGTAGCAGATGCTACAACACCCGCAATCAAGAGCAGGGATAAGAAAAATGTCGATTTGTACATTGTGCCCTCCTTTCTATGTTATTGTGTTAAATAAGGTATCTTACGTCTTTGTAATAGCTCACAGAGTCCGTCCACAGGATCCGTATGGATATGGACAAGCTATTGTACTCCAATACCTATTAGTTGATAAGGTTCATAACTGAGGACTTTTACACTCATCATATAATCTGACAATTTTCATCATAAGACTTTGGGACAACGTCTAAAATTAAAAGTTTTCGCATGATACTTCCTACTCAGGTTCAATTTTCGCAACCTGAACAGGCTGTGCAAAAAGTCAAATAAGCAGTCTCAAAAGTTAAGGCTACCGGCTCTAAAAGGTGTCATTGCGAGCCGAAGCCCTGAGCCGAAGCTCCGAGCGAAGCGAAGAGGCTGCGAAGCAATCTAATTCCCGAGCATACGAACGGGACTTATCCCTACTTGGCAATTCCATAAAATGAGATTGCTTCGGGGGTTGCTTCGGAGGTTGCTTCGGCTTCGCCTCGCAATGACATCCCTCGCAATGACATGCGGAATTATAGTTTTTGCACAACCCCTGAAGGTTGCGGCTACGCGATACCAAAATCAACTTCAACCTTCCACGGCCTGGAAACGGGCTTTCGACCAACTTTTATCTCAAGCCGTTTTGTCTCTTTAAAATATTTATAACCAGTCTCTGATGTTGTCAAGTCGTCGAACTCCTTGATACCCTGACGGTCTACCCTCACTTTTACCGGTCTCTCAACGAAGTTTATCCAGATTTCAAAGGAACGACGAGCGGGCATATTTCGGTATGCACCCTCGATGGGTTTCACAGATAAGCTAATTTTTCCATCTTCATTCCTAAATGCTATCGGTAGACGGGAGAACCTTTCCGAGCGATATTTGAGACTTTCACCATCATCCTCATACAGGTTCAATTGGTGCACAGCATTCTTCGAATCATCGGCGCCGGGATAGACATCGAAAACAAGTGGGTCTGGAACTGAAGTACCAACTCTCTCCACAAATTTTTGACGTGGCAGAATAGAGCCAGCCTTAATGAACAGGGGAATCTTTTCGAGTGGAACATACATATTCAGCTCTGTTGGACCATCGTAAATTTTACCATCTACAAGAGAATAAAACCGACCTCTTGGCAGATAGATAGATCTTATATTACCGGGCCTGCAGACGGGTGTCACTAAAATTCTTCCTCCGATTAAATACTCCGTGGGGTGGTTGTATGCCTCTTCGTCATCGGGATAATACAGGTAAAGTGGTCCAATGGTCGGAATACCTTCATCGTAAGCTTGCCTCGAAAGATGATAGAAGTACGGCACAAGACTTATATGGAGCTCGTATGCCTTACGAACGATTTCCAACACCTTCTCTCCGTAGCTCCATGGTTCCCGAATCCCGTGGTGACTGTGGATACGCATTATTGGGTTTAAGGCGCCGAACTGCATCCACCGAATGTATAACTCTGGATCAAGCAGGGGTAAATCATCGTCAGGAAGGGTTCTTTTAAAACCTCCTAAATCATGAGATAGGTAGTTTACGCCCACATTCCCGGCTCGGGCACTCACATCTATTTCGTGCTCGAGAACCTCCCATTGCGATAGGGCATCACCCGAAAAAAATGCTGGGTAGCGGTGGGAACCTATTCCACCATAACGACCCAGGATGAGTCCTCTTTTGTTCAGGTCCCTTTCCATGTGGGTATGAAAGAGATGGTTTGTCCACAGGACTTCATTAACACCCACATTTTCTGTTCGATTTTGCCAGACATCGAGCCAGAAGAAATCAATTCCCTTTCTCTCGTTTGGCTCTGGCATAGTTTTAAGAAACGCCTCCGCCTCTCTCCTTTGAGTAAAGTTAAACTTGTATGTAGTTTCTTTAAATTTATCGGGTGCAATGCCCATCCCCTCACAGAAGGGAATGAAGTGGCTATCCTCAGTGGGTATACTTTCGCAATGCAGATTCAGAGTGACCTTCAGATTTTGACTGTGGACCCATCGAATGAATTCTTCGGGCTCAGGAAAATTAGCTTTGTTCCAATCCCAACCATCCCATCCATTGATGTGCCAGTTCATATCGACAACGAGGACATCAAGGGGCAGTTTGTGTTTATGGTACTGTTCCACAATCTTTTTATAGTCCTCATCACACAGGTCCTTCCAGACGGAATACCAACTGCCGAATGCCCACCGCGGTATCAGAGGAATTCTGCCGCAAAGAGAAACGAAGTTTTTGAGACCAAGGAAATAATTCCTACCGTAGGCAAAAAAATACCAGTTCTGGTAATTCTCCGAAGGAGGTGAATCGAGCCACTTGGTTTTGGTCTCGAAGACCGCCGAATCTGATTCATTCAGGACAAAATAACCCGATCTGCTCAAAAGTCCTGGAGGAAATTTCAAACGCTTCTTTATCTCTTTCTTTATCTTCTCCGGAAGTTCCTTGAGATGGTATTTTATTATGTATTCAAGAGAGAGTTGCGTTTCCTTAACATCCATACCCCACTTTCTTGCAAGGAATGATTGGGAATCCCACCATGTATGCCAGAGGTCGAACTCGCCCCTTTTTTCTTCATTGTTCAACGAAGCAGGATGAACTCCAGTAGCAATTATGCCTTTATCAACATGGTCAAGACCGACGAAAATCCCGCCGAGGTTTTTGAAGTCCTCGCCACCGGGTTTCCACTCGCCGCGCATGTTTCCCGCATTCCATGAGACCGCGAGATTGTCTGCCGAAAAAGGGGTATCGCCCGGAAGGTATTTTACTCGAATGTGTTCTCCTTCCAATATGAAGAATTTACCCTCATGCCTTAATTCCTTAAATTTAATGGACTTAGGAAGGTTAATAGCTCGGATGGTGGGTCGATCCTCAAATCTTCCATCTCTACTATATTCCAGTCTAATAAGATGGGGTGTTATCAAACTGAACCTTGCGGGACCGATGATTATTTTATTTCCATCTTCAAGAATACGGAATTTTTCAGAACTCTTCATTTTTTTTAGTAATGCACGCTTCTTACGTCTCTGGACTGCCTGCCTACCGCAGGCAGTAGCGAGCTACTGCATGCCCCGCTAAAGCGGGGCACTCCACTATCTCAAGATGACGACCTTTCTCGTGTTCGTGAATCTACCTGATTTAAATCTTACAAAATATACCCCGGAGCCAAGTTTATTCCCAATGTCATCCCTTCCATCCCATCTAACCCTGTAGCGACCGGGGGGTTGATACCCATCTATTAGAGTTCTCACCAACCTTCCCGTTATATCGTAGATGGACAAGGTAATCGGTAATCGGTAACCGGTAATCGGTTTGTGGTTTTTACCGATAACCGATAACTGTCCGCAGGATCCGATGGAATAACTGATGACCGTTTCTTCTCTGAACGGATTTGGATAGTTCTGGCGTAGGGCAAATACTTTTGGGATTGGAGTTGTCTCATCTACACCCAAGTCGCCCAATACCCTCTGGGCGAGCAGTGTTGCCTCATCTTCTCTCATAAAGTACAGTGGAAAGCCGAGGAATACAATCTTATAAGGCCCATCCAGATACCTTACTCCACAGGGCTTATCCTGAAAAGATGTGTCACCCGAGGCGGAGTTAAAGAAATAGATGGGTTCTGCATCCAACGGGGTGAACACATCGATGTACTTCATCCTTCCGCCCCAGGATAACGGAACTTTCGTTGAATCGACGGATATGTCGGGGTATCCAAGAAGTCCCCCCGCGGACGAGAAGTCGTTCGATGTGGATTCATCGGCATCTTGAAGTTCCAAATAGTCATATGGGAAATCGCCCTCCTCAAATGTGAACGGATATGTCCCGGACCCCATAACCGCCATGACGGGTCTCCAACCACAGAGCCACAGCTTACCTCCCTCATCGAGATACCTCTCGATATCGGGAACTGCCTGCGAAATTTGCAGGTATGCATAATCATCTCCGTGCCATATGATGGGAGAATATGGACCGAGGTCGTATATGGATGGCTTGCCAAGTGAATCTACATCCCATTCTGTAAAATCATAGCCCGATAGAATAGCTCCATAGAAACTATCTACCTGGGCATCGCTTGGGCTTCCCGGTGCCCCGGTTCCGTTCCTCGTTTCATCGACAACCAGTATCCCCTGGTTGAGTGATATGGGTCGTGCAGATATCTCCAGGGAGTAATCGCTCTCCAGGTCCTGTGTATCTACCGCGGTCACAACATAATAGTACCATATACACTCTGGATCCGTATCGAGGTAAATCGTATCCGAAACAAGGGAAGTGTTCAATCTCTCGTAAGGTCCTCCAGAAGTCTCGCCCCTATAGACATTATATCCAGCAATATCCGCTTCGTAATTTGCCTTCCAGGAAAGGTCTATCTCCAGATATCCGGGAGATGCAGTGAGATTTTTTGGGGGCGACGGAGGTCCCTCGAGGCTGCCCGGGAAGGTCACAAATGGATTACCCACAAAGCAGAAGTCCCACACGAAGGAATCGGGTGCCACATCATTGCCAAACCACACCCTTACCCAGGTTGAATCATAGTCGTAACACATATAATCAAAATATGCCTCTCCGAGGGATTTTCCGTATGAAAGAGAGTTGAAGAAGCTCTCCTGGGCACTACCCGTTCCTATACTCCTTACCACGCCGAGCGAGGCAAGTCCCGATGACTCTCCCATACAGTAGTTTACAGCGAGATTGTGCGATGGTCGGTCTTCAAAGTTTGCACCGTGACACGCCCACAGGAGATAGAACCAGGAGCCCGGTTGAATGTCCCTTATATCATACCAGTAAACCCATGGAGAGAGATCGAAACAGTGCACATCACTGCCTGAATGGCACCATATGTGGGTTATCTCAGACCCGTATGTGGAGAGATAATCGAGATACTCGCTTCCACTTACCCTCCATTCATTCCCACCTATCGTATCCACCGCCTCACCGTAGATGTGAGATAGATTTATATAGAATGGTTTCGCCGCTCCCCTCCAGTCATAGTTAATGCACTCAAGAGCCTGCATCGGTACATGGAGGTCGAGTTCGTAATAGGTGTGGCATTTTTGGAGAAAGTCAGAAAGGGCGAGGGGATTATCCTGAGGTGGTCTCATCCAGAAGACCCAGATCTCGGGTTCCAGATTCTCTCCCCATTGGTGGCATTCATAATACCCGTCGCCATCCCCATCTATAAAGTCACCATCAAGGTCTTCATAGAAGTAAGGTATGGGGAACGGTGGTTCACCCCATATGGGGTCCCACATTGCGTAAGGGAGAAGTCCAACGAGTATAGCTCCGGTAATGCCATCATTATAATACAGGTTCTGCAGATATGTTCGAAGAGACTCCGGGGTAACCCCGGGGGATATGCTGTATGTGTAAATTTCGGCGTCGAAATTTGATTCAACATCCGTCTTATATTGAAGAATAGCGGATTCGATATCATCGTAGACATCCTCATCCACCATCATCGCCACCTTCTGATGGATGGGTTCGGGCGGCATATTGATGTAATAGGAAAACCATCTGTAATAGTCGCCGTAGCCCACTCCAATCCAGTATTCATAGACATAGAAGAAAGAATCGGGAAGGGAGTAAGAGAGCTCCACGGTCGTGTCCATATTGGGACAGGAAACCTCTACATCCTTTGAAGTGACAAATTCAAAATTCCAATTGCCCTCAGTGGTTCTTCGCCAGATTATTATTCCCACATTTTCCACATCCAGTGGGACCTGTGCTGTGAAGTGCAAGGAAACGGTTATGCCCTGCCCCGGGAAACTACAGGATGGATAATCGAACCAAACGATATTGGGATATTCGTCCCTCCGCCCCGCATGTAAGATCCTCCAGGCGTCGTTTCTCGTTATAATTTGATATGAAAATCCAGATTCTGCAAGGAGTGAAATTTCATCCCTTTCAAGGAATGCGAGACCACTTCGCTCTCCTACCCATTCCAATCTTATTCCAAGCTTACCAGGGAGACTCACATCCTTTTCCCCAAAAAAGACCATCACGGGTTGACCCCCACCCCACTCCCATCGAGGCGATGGATATCCACTCTTTTCTGTGTATTCACCGAAACCCGTCCCTGAGATTAAGAGAACTGATACAATGGAAACAAACCTACGAAGCATATTAAACCCCTATTTTATCAACCGTGCAATCAAATTCGACCTTATTGTCGTGCTAACAAAGGCAATTTTCCCTTTGCCCCGCTAAAGCGGGGCACTCCAAGATGGGGCATTCCAAGATGATGCACCCCGCTTCCAGCCCTCACTGGAGTGCTTACCTTCACCACTTCCATACTTTCGCCCAATTAGTGTCTGGCGAAAAATNNTCCAAATGCGTCAGCAAGCTGATGCCTGCCTACCGTCTATACAGGTCGTATGACAGGCAGGCACTCCAGGGGAAGAAAAAAAATTATAACCAAGGGGGGTGGGCTTTCCCACCCCCCCATTGGAATTGTGTTTCTACCTCAGAAGCACAAGTTTTCTGGTGGAGATATATTTCCCCGCCTCCATCCTGTAGAAGTAGACACCCGCTGCAAGACGCCTTCCGTTCTTATCTCTACCGTTCCAGTTTATTGTGTAGGAACCCGGTGAAATATCTCCGTCTACGAGCGTCTTCACCTTCTGACCCGCTACATTGTATACAGCGAGATTTACATGCTCCTTCTTTGGAATTGCAAACTCAATCGTGGTGGATTTCAGTATGGGATTGGGACGGTTCTGAGAGAGCCTGTATATGGATGTCCTCCCCTCCTCTACACCGATACCGTATCCCGGCATTATCGCCCGGATGAGGAGGTCGCCAACCCCCCAGTCGGATGGATGAGCCCACCACCATCCGGCGTAGTTCATCCAACTGCGGTCACAATCGCACAGTTTATCGGCACCGATATAGGGTCTATCGTGAAGCGGGAACTCTATTCGAATGTGAAAATCTTCATCTGGTATGAACAACTCTCCCACATCCACATCCATCCATACCCCGCTATCGGGAGCCACCGCCTCGATGGGCGTAATCAGGTCGACATCGGGGTTCGGTTTTCCGGTTCCATCGTCTGGATTTAAATGAATTACAAATGTATCGGGATTTGACCAGATGAAGAGACTCACCGTGGTTAGGGTCTCGACCGCTGCCTCGGTGGGAGAAAATCTTACGGAGAGGAAGCCATTTCCCCACGGTTCTGTTATTCCGTCTATGGCAATCCCGTCGTCATAGACGACAACTCCGCAGGGTAAAACCAGTATGGAATAACCAGCATCAAATGAACCGGGCACCATAGCCTCATTAGCATCGGTGTCCACAGCCTTAACCCAGTATTCTATCTTCGTGCCTATGGGCTGTCCGGGAATCTCAGCCTCGTATGTATCGCCGCCCACATTGACCATGGGCACGGTAGTCTCGTCTGTGCCAATAACATAGATGAGGTCAACTGTGAAACCGGGCTGGTCATCCTTAGCATCTGCCTGTATCACATAAGGTCCCACTTCATCGTATGTGTTTCCGTATGCAGTGTGGCTGAGCATGATGCGCGTGCGGCATACCGCAAATACCGAGTCGGCGCAGAATTTTATGAGTCTCAAAGAATCACCTTTGAAGCTTTTCTTCCAACCCATGGGTTCATAGATTACCAGACCTGAATCTCCGACTATGGGGGCTATCTCGGGTGCCATGGGACGATAGAGACCCGAGCCCACACGCATGGGATATGTCCAGTAGTGACCATTATCGGGAGAACCCATCACAAAGATATTGTAGCCGTCGAAGCCCAGTGAGTCCTTGTCCTGATATGCCACATAGATGTTACCTTCGGCATCATAACCAAAGGTCGCACACGCCGCTTCACCGAACATATCTCCAGCGGGAGGAGGAGCTATGGATGCATATTCTTCAAATTCACCAGTACTAAAGCGATACCTGTATCCAATCAGTCTGTTTTCACCCGCCTTCGAAAGACAGGCTCCGGTATACACCATATCTCCCATAGCCACGCCACTGAAGAGTCTCGCCCACCAGTTTTCGGGTCCCCAGGTTCGCCCTTCAGGTCTGGGAAGGGTAACTACATCGGTCCAGGTGCCACCCAGGTCTGTAGACGCAGTGTAAATCTTCTGCCATTCTTCACCCGGGCAGTTTACCGTGTCCTTGGCGAGGGCCTCTACAAATATGTTGCCGTTCTCCCCCAGGTGAATTGCTGGAGACTCAACATAGTGCTGTGTACCGTCGTCGCATGGGAAATCATCACCGTGGGCTATCACAATCATGGGATCGAAGGAGGTTCCACCATTTGTGGATCTGGTAAAGAGGACATCGTGTACATGTAGCGTATCGGTACCTTCAATCCTATCATAATTACCCTGGGATACGACCACAATTGTATCGCCCGAAGGACTCACATCTATCGAACCAAATCTCATCGAATAGGCAAGTGTATCGCTCAAAATCATGGGTGTAGTCCAATTACCCTGCAAGTATGATTCGTCCCTTATGAAGCAGAGGGCTCGATTCTCAGCCAGTCCGTGGTCAATTCTGTCATTGAAGATGACATATGGCGTCTGACTTCCATCCATGGCGATGGCTAGATAAGCGGCTCCGTATCCCCAGTCGAGGGGACCCATCTCGTCCCAGGTGTTCCCCCCATCCCCTGAGTATGCCCAATACAATGCATGAGCATCGTAAGGGGTTGGTATGTAGATGATCTCTGCTATATCTGACACCGGGTCGTAGACTATGCTCTTTCCGGTCAGTGGAATGGTTGTATACCACGAATCTATGGGAAGGATGGGGAAGTCTCTCGCCTGCCCATACGCCAGTCCAAAGAGGGCAACCAGCATAAGCAACGCAATCTTTTTCATATTCACCTCCTTTTAAGGCTCCCTCAAAAAGGGACGCCCCATTTACACACTCCAAAACAACCACTTTCTCCTCTTTTTTCGCATCACCTCCTTTCATTTAG
>DFBT01000101.1 GCA_002366725.1 Caldifarciminota bacterium UBA3073 | reverse complement strand
TATGCGAGATGTACCTTCCCTATGAATGGCAGCAAGTGGTGCTCACATATAGAATAGAATGGTATATCTCTTATCAATATCATCTCGTCCTCATTTTTTGTGGTGTAGCATTTCAGCTCACCCTTTGGGTCAACACCAACTCCGGAGAAGAGTTCTTCCGCCATCTTCGCGACCCTTCTTGGGGTATCCTTAAGACCTTCTCTTTCAGGGTCTTCACCAATGGCTATAAGAAAATCTTTCACTGACTTTTCTATTGTTTTTTTATCTATCATAATAATATATGCGATTGCTTCACCTACTGTTCGCAATGACAGTGAAGGGAATGTCAAAATGCGATTGCTTCACCTACTGTTCGCAATGACAGTGAAGGGAATGTCAAAAAGCGATTGCTTCGTCGTCCGCCAAGAAGCGTGACAGACTCCTCGCAATGACAGGGAAGAAGGTGTCATTGCGAGTCCTGATGACAATCTGGACATGGCAATCTCATTTCTTCTATATTATCATTATCTATAACAGCCTAAAGACTGTCACTCCCCATGTTAGTAACTTCATTCTGATTATCATCTGGGTCTGCAATGGCATACATATGTGCTTATCATTCGCAGGCGTAAAGCCTGCGGTTACCATTATGAAGTATCACTTAGTCTGCTCTTTTTCCTCTACTTCCTCAACAACTCTATTTAGCTCTTCACCCGTCAAGACTTCCTTGTCGAGTAATTTTTTCACCATCATCTCCAGTACTGCCCTGTGTTCGTTTACAATTTTCCTCGCAGTCTTTTCTGCCTCCTCAACAAACCTCCTTATTTCGCCGTCTATTTCCCGGGCAGTTTCCTCTGAGTAGTCAAAGTGCCTTCCTATCTCTCTCCCGAGAAATATATGCTCTTCTTTTTTGCCGAAGGTCACAGCACCGAGTTTCTCGCTCATACCCCATTCACATACCATCTTCCTTGCAAGTTCTGTAGCCCTTTCTATATCGTTACCGGCGCCCGTTGTGAGGGTATCAAGTGCCTCAATTTCCGCCGCCCTACCTCCAAGAAGCGAGGCAAGCTGTGCCTTACAGTACTCCTTTGAGAAATTATGTCTGTCATCGACGGGAAGGGATTGTGTGGCACCGAGTGCAAGACCTCTTGGAACGATGGAGACCTTGTGGATGGGGTCAGCCTCTTTTAAGTATTTTGCAACAAGGGCATGTCCCGACTCGTGGTATGCAATATTCCTCTTCTCGTCCTCCTTTATAACGAGACTTTTCCGCTCCACTCCCATAAGTACTTTATCCCTTGCCTCCTCAAAATCCCGTTTCAACACCTTGTTTCTGCCCTTCTTCGCGGCGATGAGGGCAGCCTCGTTCACCAGATTGGCGATGTCTGCTCCAGAGAATCCCGGTGTGGTGCGGGCAATGGTGGAAAGGCTTACATTTTTTGCAAGGGGTATACTTCTTGTGTGAACCCCGAATATTGCCTCTCTCCCTTTTACATCGGGTCGGTCAACCACTACCCTTCGATCAAATCTTCCGGGTCTGAGAAGTGCCGGGTCAAGTACATCCGGACGGTTCGTTGCCGCCATGACTATAACACCCTTATTTGCCTCAAAACCATCCATCTCAACGAGAAGGGCATTCAGGGTCTGTTCTCTCTCATCGTGTCCACCACCTATACCTGCCCCCCTGTGTCTGCCAACCGCATCGAGTTCATCAATAAAAATGATGCAGGGAGCACTTTTCTTCCCCTTATCAAACAAATCTCTAACCCTTGACGCACCGACACCGACGAAGAGTTCGACAAAGTCTGAACCCGACATAGAGAAGAACGGAACATCTGCCTCTCCAGCCACCGCCCTCGCGAGAAGTGTTTTGCCCGTTCCCGGGGGACCAACAAGCAGAACACCCTTCGGCACCCTTGCACCGAGCGATGTAAATTTCTGTGGGTTTTTCAAGAACTCTATTACCTCTTTCAACTCCTCCTTTGCCTCATCTACGCCCGCTGCATCATCAAATGTAACCTTTGGGGTATTCTCGGATACAGATTTTGCCTTGCTTTTGCCGAACATGGATACACCTTTCGGGACCGACTGCATCTGGCGTATCATGAATATCCAGAAGACTACAAACAGAAGCATGACTATCCAGGGCATGGCATTTTTCCAGAATTTCGGCCTCTCTACATTCAGCATAACTCCCTTATCCAACATCTCCTTCATAAGTTCCTCGTCCTCGTAAGGCAGGGTGGTCACAAATCCCCTGTATGTCTTATCATCAACCGTAAATGGTATACGGAATTCTCCCCTGAGTGTCAGTTCGGAAATCGAGGCGCTCTCAATATTGTCCTTTTTCACCTCGCCGTAAAATGTGGAATATGGAATACTTGCGAATTTCATCTCCGCCGAAGTTGTGAATTTAAAAAACAGGGAGAGCAGGACAAAGAAAGCAACCCACAGAATCAACCCGCGAATTATGGAGGACCTGGGTGGTTTTCCCCCTGGCTGTCCAGGACGGTTGGGAGAATCTTTCTCTTGTTTATCTTTCCAAAGTCTCATAATATCAGATTATGCATTAACCACAGAT
>DFBT01000080.1 GCA_002366725.1 Caldifarciminota bacterium UBA3073 | reverse complement strand
GATATTGTCAAAAACTTAACCACTGAGTTTCATCTACTGAGGTTTTCATACAAGGAGTCGTCAATCGTCAATTTTCAATCTTCAATCGTCAATCTCTTACGACCTCCCCCCCCGCCCTCTTCCATGCCTCGATACCGCCGGATAGATTTTTTACCCCGTAAAAACCGAGTCTTACCAGGGTTTTACTGGCTGTTACGCTTCTGTGTCCGCTCTTACAGTAGACCACTATCTCCCGGGATTTGCGACCCAATTCCCCGTATCTCGACTCTATCTCGGTATATGGAATCAGGATGGCGCCCTTTATGTGACCCCAGGTGTACTCCCCTTTGGACCTCACATCGAGCAGGATAAATTTCTCACCCCTTGCGATCTTCTGCATCAATTCTTGTGGGGTGATGTCGGAATATACCCTCTGCCGGGTTATCTTTGCACTCTTTGTAACACATCCCTGAGCCAAAAACAAAGCCAGAACTATAAGCAGGGAAATCCCTTTCCTCATTTCACTCCTATACACTACTGAAATAGTAGACTATATGTCAAAAAAACATATTATATTGGGCGAGATGTCTTCTTATCTTTTGCTCCCTTACACAGGTCAAGCAGACTGCTGGAATCCAGAAAATCGGATATGTGTTTCTCGAGTTTTTCCCAGTATAGATGGCAAACACATTTTTTTAACCTGCTGCAGCGTTTATTGGTGCTTTTCTCTACACATCGGACAGTAGTAATGGGACCCTCGGCTGCCCGAATAATAGCTCCGATCGATATACTGTCCGGTTCTTTGCCTAAAAGGTAGCCACCCTTTGGGCCTCTTATACTTATTACCAGACCGGCATTTTTTAATCTATCAAACAGTTTGCCGAGGTATTTCTTTGAGATGTCCTGGGTATCTGATATGTGCTTAAGCGAGACGGGACCATCCTTCTCACATTGTGCTGTCTCTAACATTGCCCTTAAGGCGTACCGCCCCCTGGTTGTCATCCGCATAATTGCGATTTATTTTTTGGGATTTCGAGAGGTCTTCTCTCAGAGACTCATTAAATTGTTCGGTAATTATAACATATTTTATTCAATTTGTCAATGAAAAACTCGTCTGTTGTAGAAAAATAAAATGTATAAATACATTTTTTTATCTCACGAGCATCAATTCATTTGTTTCAACGAATGACCCGACTTCGAATCTCAGGAAATAAACACCACTCTTAAGCCTCATTCCTCTTTCGTCCTTACCATCCCATACTATCTCGTGATTTGTAAATCGTAAATCATAAATCGTAAATTGCCGGACAAGACGGCCGGCGAGGTCGTAGATACAGATAGTAGGCAGTGAGGAGTAAGGAGTAAGCAGTTGTTCCTGCATACCGCCTACTGCATACTGCATACTGATTTCTGTTCTTTCTCTAAACGGATTCGGGTAGACCGAGAGTGTGATATCGGCTCTTCTCTCCCCATCTCCAATGCCATAAGGTAGTTCGTATATCGCAATAGCCTGTGGACCGTCCCCGACGCCGAAGGTGCTTATGACATTGCCCGTCTCATCTATCATTGACACCTCATCCACGCCAAAATTACAGGTATAGCAGTTGCCATCTCCATCACAGGTTACCCCCAATACCCCTCTTCCAACGAGAATCGGATTGGAAGCCCCGTGGATTATACTCTCTGTTCCGGTGTCGATCATATACACATAACCGTTATCTGTCCAACCACCGGCACCGATCCATGCTATTCCATCAGAGGAGATGGATATAGAAAGGGGGGTCCCACCCATGATCAGACTGTCGAGAACCCGGTGTGTTATTGCATCCACCCTATACACGACACCGAGGACTGTCGAGTAATCGCCCGTACATACAACATAGAGCTCGCCATCGGGGTCAACCTCGAGGTGCTGCGGGTTGGTGCCAACCGAGACAGAATCTATAACATAGTTTGAAATGGCATCAACCACATAGACCATCCCTTCTCCCCATGTGTATGTATTCGGGTCGTATGCCGTAATTGCCACAAATACCTTGTTCCCTGTAATGCAGATGCCTTCCGGTGATAATCCAACGGGGATAGTTTTAAGGATCTCTCCATTTTTTACATTTATGCAAAAGACGGAGTTCGTGCAAAAGGCACTTACATAAGCTATAGAATCATTCAAAAATTCCATGGCATAAGGATTACTTCCCTCCGGGAGGAGGACGGAATCTGCCACCAGATTTGTATGTATATCAATGATGTAGATGTTGTCAGATATCGAGTTGACTACATAGACCAGTTCATCATTGACGCAGACCCAGTTTGGCGCGAGTCCCAGGGTGACCAGGTTATTTTCTACCGTTCCGTTTTCAAGGTCGATCAGGGAGAGCGTCTCACCCAGACCATTTAACACGAAGGCGGTCTTTGGGGATGCCCCACAAACACCGCAGAAGAACAGTATCCCCACTACAATTTTCATAAACCCCCCTATTAATTAATCAAATTAATCAAACCAAAAATCAAATGGCAAGTCCTTTTCAATTAATGCCTTTTTTTCGGATACGGTAAACTACTATACAAACCTTCTCCTTAAATATTTTTGATTTTTGATATTTCATTATGCATTCTCGTTTCGCGGTTATTTCTAAAAATAAACATCAAGACTCACCGTCCACGACCTTTTTGGCATTGGATACCTCTCCAGTATCTCGTAATTCTCGTCACCGAGATTACAGGATTCAATCCTTATTTCAACTTCTTTTTCAAACAGGTTCACTTTCATCCCGGTATTTACATCAATCACACAGTATGGGGGGAGCCACTTTGTATTCGCCTCTCTAATATATCTCTTATCAACCCATCTCCATTCAAGATTTGAGTAGAACCTCCAAAATTTTACACCCATCTTCAGGGTCACCCTGTGTTCGGGTCTCAAGACAAGCCGGTTTCTATGGTATTCTTCACCAAAGTTCCTCGCATTAAGGTATGTATGGTTGACCTCACACTCAAGTTGAGGACCCTCCCAGGATATTCTCTCCTCCCTTCCACAGATTCGGGCACGACTTACATTTTCTGGTGAGTACCTGTCGTAGAGTCTCCTCCTCCAGATGATGACATCGTATATATCGGTGTAAAAGAAGGCGATATCCCCCCTCAGCGTTCCATAGAATGGAAGCGAGATATTCAATCCATATTCGAGGTTTGTTGCCCTCTCTGGCAAGAGGTCGGGATTCCCCATAGCAAATATATCCGGCACCCAGAAGAGTTCATGAAAGGATGGAACCCTATAACTTTTGCCCCAGTTCGCACAGAGGCCAAAAACATATATCTCCCCCTTTGAGATGGCAACTCCCATCTTTGGCATTGTGAGCGGAGGAATACCCTGTACCATATCGTATTTTATACACGATGTAATAACACACCTTGTGTGAGAACCAAATCTCGTCTCGTTTTTGAACCATAGAGAGCCTTCGTCCCTTTTTCGGTTTAGATTGCTTTTTGGTCTTATCCTGTCATCTACAAGAAGGGATGCCCTCCTGTACGAACATCCGTATGATATATTATTATTTCGCCAGTTCCATCTACCTGTGAGTATCTGTCCGTATGTTATGTTATGGTGATAAGTATCCATCTTTGACCAAGAAAGACTATCTACATACCCCCAGTTCTCACCCGTGAGATATGTTTTTGATGTTATAGCAGGAAAGGTTATCTCGCCCTGAAACACTGCCTTTTTCTCCCTTGAGGTTGCCCCGGGGGTAAGTTGTTCAATGGCACCTGGCATTCCACTTTCCCTTGCAAAATAATGGAATTCAACGACTGTCTTCAGTATTGCGAGGTTGCGGGGAATTTTAAAAAAAAGGTTGTACGAAGAAAAGGAGGAGTTTTCCCTTCTCATGCCCAATGAAGACCCGTCCTTATAGATAAAGTCATCCCTTTTGGTGAATTGCAGGGAGAAGAATGGGGAAAATGCAATCCCATAGTCTTGTGTATTAAAGCTTCCCACCTTTATCCACACCCTTCTTCTTTCTCTTTTCATACTTGTAACGATATTTATTACACCCCCCATCGCGTCTTCACCGTGGAGGATGATTCCCCCCTTCACTATCTCTATCCGCTCAACCACATCTTTCGGAATTGCAGATAAGTCAACTGTACCTCCCCCTTCATCGTTTACAGGAATCCCGTCCAGTAGCACCTTCACCTTGTTTGGATCACATCCTCTAATGGATATCAATTTTGAGGTTCCACCATTTCTCACAGATATACCGGGAAGAGAATTCAAGATTCCTCCAATATCATCCTGGTTCGTCTTTTCTATATCCTCTCTCGTGATAATTGTAATATCGGAGGAATGGGCACATACCAGAACCTCTTTCATCTCTATCGGGTAAGGAATAAGATAGAAGTTGACCCTTTCGGTCTTGTCCATCTTCACCTCTATCTCTTTCTTTATGGTTTCAAAGCCGATCATCCTTGCTGTCAGTATATATTTTCCCTCTGGAATGCCTCTCAGGGAATAGTGTCCACTTTCATCCGTATATGTTCCGTATTCTGTCTCTTCAAGGAATACACTGGCGGGGGTGAGGGGAAGTCCTGTCTCCTTATTCCTGACATAGCCCGATACCTTTATCTCGGGTTCGCTGAGGAAAAGAGGAAGGATATATATAAGCCACACCATTAAGAAAAATCAAATATCAAAAATCAAAATGTAAAAAGAAAGACCAGAACCAATATTTAATATAAATGACCAATTTCACCCCATACCTGACACCTCGCACCTACCACCTAAACAAAAAAAACCCGGGTGATATGCCCGGGTAAAATAATCATCCCGGACTCCACCCTCGAGGGTCCAAGGAGAATATGTCTGACAGGCATTCCGAGTATAACGGCAGCGGGGCTCTGACGGACTTACACCGCGCTTTCCCTGCCTTTCTCCTATTCTGTTTTAAGTCTTTGCATGTATTCTCTCGCCACACTGGCTATATCAACTATGTCGGGATACTCTCTTATAACCCTGGCGAGTTGCCATTTTGCCTCTTTCTTTTTACCTATAGAAATTGATTTTAAACCTGCCTCCAGCAGTTTTATTGCCTGTTTTCTCAGCCTTTGTTCCTGTGCAGCCGACAACCTTTTTCTCGTTTCCACCCTATTCCTCGGCAGTTTATCTCCCCTCTTTAAACCCATGCGGCGCAGTTTCGTCTCTATGGATTTTCTTGTAACTCCGAAATGTTTGGCGAGTTCGCCATTACTCCTGTAAAGGAAATTATTCCTTAAAAAACCCATATCCTCTTCAGACCATTTCTTCGCCATCCACACCTCCTTCAAGAGCTTATGGTATTGTAAAAGAACTCAACCACGGATTCACCCCGTTAAATAGTTACAAAATTAAGTACAAGTAATCACTCCCGGTACTTTATTTAACGGGGGAACCGCAGAGGAAAAACCCTCTCAAGCAGTCTCGGTCTTATATCTAACCAAAATAAATTTTGCAGGGTATCGAGTTTATACCTGAGCAAACCGCAGACATTATACCACAGAAATTCAAAAAAGTCAAGTTTTTTTGCATTCGGTCAAAATAAACTTCAAGAGCCCCTCCATATCCTCCTGCCAAACCTGCCTGCCCATACGGGTCCGTAGGGACCGGCGGGCAGGGGCAGAGATCTCTGTTTAACTCTCTTTTGAATTTTTCCCTTGACATTCTCTCCATTTAATGATATAATGTCTGATAAAGGAATGTGGAATGAGGGATGATAGAATCAAAATAATCAATAGACAGTCTGGAGAGGTTGCAGTCGTTCTGCCCTTTAATCCTGAACCAAAGGATTGGTTATTTCCGGGTCAAAAGAAAAGTAGGCATATTAGCACCAGAACAGTAGAGAAAATATTTGAAGATGCTGTAAAAAGGGTAGGAATAAAGAAAGATGTAAGTGTGCATTCTCTTAGGCATTCCTATGCTACACATTTACTGGAATCTGGAACAGATTTGCGATATATACAAGAATTGTTAGGTCATAAGAGTTCAAAGACCACGGAGATATACACACATGTTAGTAAAAAGTCCATAGGGAAGATAGTCAATCCTTTGGATAATTTACAAATGGAAGGGAGTGATAAATAAAGACGAGAAAGAGCAGCTATAGGGAAGTATATCCGAAGTTTACTTCGGATATAACACCATGTTGGAGGTATATCCGCACTTAACTGCGGATATAAACAAGTTATACGCCACGCAGCCATTTTTCAGATCGACGTGTGATGTAACTCAATAGGAGAATGTAAATATGTCTCGACTTGATGAAGCTCGGAAAGTTGCGCAGGAACTACTCGAATCGCTTGAGACTTCTCGGGCACCGATCGAAGCGATCCTGATGAAAACAAAGCGATTGGCGCGCTTAATGAGAGACACTGACGCACAGACTTGGCTGGACCTTGAAACACGTGGTTATCCTGATAGTTTCAATCCTGAACAACTTGGTTCTTGCAAGAAATATGCTTTGGCTGCGGGACGAATTACGTCAGACGGCAAATATTATTTCATAAGCCTACCTAAATTCGAAGCACAAGGCAAGTCAGATGAAGCGTTAATTGACGCCTTGCGTTCGTCTCGTCCTATTGCTACGAAAGCGAAGGATTTTCTTGAAAAGAGTGCAACGGAAGCCCTTCTTGAGAGCCAACTTAACCAACAAGTTCAACAGAAGAAGAACTACGTCGACAACCAAGCGCTCTTCGCATCGTTGAAATCAGCATTGCATAATTACGCAACCGATATTTACCTGTCAATAGAGCTAGGGGATGTTGCGGAGGAAATCTTCGAGCAGGCTCGTGGAGATGTAGATTCCTTTGTTCGAATTCATTGCTCTAAAGCAGCCGAGCAATTGGTTGCGATTAATGAACGCCTGCATGAGGATTTACCGGAATCGCGCGCGGCTGCCCTAACTTCTTGCAGGCGGCTATTAATGACAGTCGCAGACTCCCTTTTCCCGCCGCAAGATCAGCCATGGACGGATTCGAATAGGAAGACTAGAAAGGTAGGTTCTGAGGAATACAAGAACAGACTGCTTGCATATGTAGAACAGAAAATCAGTAGCGATTCGAGCTTTTCTATTATTGTCTCAGAAATCGAGCATCTTGCTGCAAGATTAGATGCCGTCTACAAAAAGGTCTGCAAAGGTGTACATGCTGACGTTTCCAAAGAAGAGGCTCGCTTGGCTGTCATACACACTTATCTCTTTCTAGGAGAAATTGCTCGCTTGTCCAAGAAGCCAAAGAGTGGCGGTGGAGAACAACAAACTGTTTAAGCACTTTGAAACAACGACTGCGCGGCGTATAACACATATTAAAGGCGATTTNNCGATTTGTCAAGAAAAAAATGTCTCCTTCTTGCACAAATAACGGGCTCGCCTCTGCAATCCATATTCCCCCTTTTTTTCCTTGACAAAACCAAAATTCTGGTATATAATTATGCAGTAGAAGTTCCTGTCTACCGACAGGTAGAGATATTATGCAAGAAATTATTTTGATGCCTTTTAATTATTATCACAGCGTATCTGGCTTCGGTTGCTTCGCACCTCCGCCCAAATTCCCCTCCGTGGAACTTCAGATACGTTCGTGACGTTAGCCAAAAAAGGTTGGTCCCAAGGAGAAGTCCACCGAGCAGCAACGCGTCAATCACAGAAATGGCAGCAACAGCAGCAGTATCAATAACAGAGGCAATGATAATGACAGCAGCAACCACAACGAGGCTAAGAACAGTAGCAACGGTAATATGAGTAGAAGTAATGCTGCAACGCCCCAATGTAAAAACAATCACATGGCCTATAAAACTAAAAGAAAATACACTCCTCGCGAATTGATGGAACTCGCCGTGGCAGAAGGCGATCGTTCTATCCCGGAGCATACCAACAAAGAAGATCCGTTCGTCGGGGCTATTGTCGCAACGAAGGATGGAGAGATCCTAGCAAAGTCTCACCGAGGAGAGTTGCGGGTTGGTGAGCATTGTGAATTCACACTGCTTGAAAGAAAGCTTCGAGATCGAGCCCTAACCGATTGTGTCCTGTATGTTACATTGGAGCCGTGTACTGATGAATCCAGAGGTCAGGAAAAGCGGGGCTGTGCAACTCACATTGCCGCAGCCCGCATTGGTACCGTCTATGTGGGCATCGAAGACCCAAACCCAAAGATTGCTCGTGAAGGTATTCGTTACCTTATCTCGAAACACATCGTTGTGCATCCGTTCGATGCCGACTTGCAGGAGAGGATCAGACAGAGGAATGCAGAATTCACTAGGGAGAAAGAAGAAGAGGCAAAAGCCATCCGCTTGGAAGCGAAAGTAGAAGAGCGGACTCTACTGGAGAGGGTAAAGGCCGGTTCATCTATCAATGGTCTCTCCGAGGAGGCACTGCACAAATTTGTCAGCATGTCAAATCTCCCGTATTCATACCCGTCGGCGGAGTTCAACGAGTGGGCAACCGACTATGGCTTGCTGGAGAAGGGCTCTGATGTGGGTGATTCAAAGCCAACAGGGCTGGGAATGATGCTGTTTGGCAAACGTCCTTCACTTCTTTATCCTCAAGCTGTGTTCAAGATAGAAATTCGATATGACACTGGTGAGCCGGAGATCCGTGACTTTGAAGATCCCCTCGTGTTCCAACTGCCGCGTATTATCGAGTATATTAAGGATAAAGCATTGAAGCTGACAATTGACAGGTCGCGCGGTGAACGTGTTGAAGTTCCAGACTTTCCAGTAGATGTCATACGTGAGACGGTTGGCAATGCAATCGTCCATCGTGATTACAATATTGAAGGAGCGACGAACTATCTCTACATCGATACCGAGAAAATCATTGTTCGAAGTCCGGGGGGCGTTGCTCCACCTCTTACAATTGATGACTTGAAACAGTTAAGGGCATCGTGGCACAGCCGCAATCCAAAGATTATGTATGTATTCAATCAAATGAAACTCGCTGAACAGAGGGGTAAGGGTATAAATACAATGAAGCAATTGCCTTCGCTTGGATTCCCGCTCCCCACGTTTGAGATGCAAGCCGATAACCTTGTTGTTACCTTTGCCAGAACTCCAACGGCATTTGGCAAAGCGGGGTTGTCGGAGCAAGAATACAAGGAATGGTTGTATATTCAAGCACATGAGTCAGTTACCCGGGTACAGTTCGCCAAGCAATTTGGGCTGCCTGACCGGACGGCAAAAGCGCATCTCGCTAAACTTGTGAATTTGGGCAAGGTGGAACAAGTTGGCCAAGGAAAGGCTACCAAGTATATATTTAGCAAAGGTTAATGACCAGTTTATGCCTGAATCACAGGTTCATAGGTATCTTTTTCCCGATTCGGGCAACAATACGGGCATACGTTGCCCGTATTTTGGATCAAATAAGGAAGCCTCTTCAAATCACTAAGGTAATAAAGCATTATGGACTGTATAGGTCCACCAAATCGAGCCAAAATACGCCCTGATATGGCGTGAATGACAGTAGGCATAAAATCAATCAAACAGATCGGGCAGAAATACGGGCAATTATTGCCTGTAATCGAGGATGTATATAATTGTAATCAGGGATTGCCAATATTCGAGCGGGTAAGCAGGCGAAGGATAATATCCGCCAACCTTCTTCGCCTATCACAGCATATACGGCTCACTTCGTTCGCCCAAATTCCTCTTAGGGGAACTTCGTGGATATTGGTGTCAGTTCATCGTACGTGGATATTGGTGTCAGTTCATCGTAACTCCTTATATAACATGAGGTTAGAGAGAGAATTTTTTTCTTGACAAAATGCCATTTTTGTGGTATGATATACAATATGGGGAGATTGCCAAGGGTTA